>JAUNQL010000121.1:0-2351 GCA_030536195.1 Clostridia bacterium
GTTATTGCATGTGTCTTATCAGTCTTGGCAACTACCTTATCGCCATCGAGTACTTCAATCTCAAGCTCACTATTCTTGAGATCTCCATTGAGAGTTAATTCAAACTCTATTGTCTTTTTAGCACCAATTGCATTGATTGTTTTAACAAAGACATCCTCTATGTATGTCTCGTCCTTGACGTCGATGTATGCCTCACGATAAAGGCCACCGTAGGTCATGTAGTCTATGACATGACCAAATGGTGGTACGTTGAGGCTCTCGCGCGAGTCAAGGACAACTCGCACTTTATTTTCACCAAGTTTTGATACTTTTGAAACGTCACAGGAGAACGCAGTATAGCCATTTTGATGTGTTGTGACAAGTTTGTTGTTAACATAGACTTCTGCCCTATGCGCAGCACCTTCAAAGGTTAAGAAAAGTAGCTTATCCTTTAGTTTATCCGTCACTTCAAACGTGTTTTCATATACGCTGACGAACTGATAGTCAGCGTCATCAAAATAGTTAAACGGTGTCGTCACATTGGCATGTGGCAACCTAACTATTTCCTTAATTCTTGGGTTATCCTGGTGATAGAAAACCCAGTTGTCATTCAAAAGTATTCTTTCCATGTTTCTAGTCCCTATAACATTAGACCGCTTGCAAAAGCAAGCGGTCTTTAATAATTATTCGATTACTGGAAGGTCTGTAACTCTGCCAACCATTTCCTTGAAATAGTTCTGGAATACGTCGTGCTTTTCGCCAACGCCCATGTAAGATGTGTGGTCTTTCCACTCTACTGGCATTACGTTCCAGATACCTGGCTTGATATCCTCAAAGTTCTTGATTGTATCGAACTCTACGAATGGCTGTCCATCTGGATGGTGAGCAGCACCCATGTTAACGATACCATCGTTAGCCTGCCAGAGTTCGCCCTTATGCTCTGCATCGCTGTAGAGGCACTCGAATGGGCTGAAGAGACGAAGTGGAAGCCAAATATCCTTTGATGGATACTCGATACCAGCCTTACGTCTTGTTCTGCGGCCATAGTATGAGAAGTAGTAGATGTTGTCGTATGTCTTAGTCTTACCAAGGCATTCCTTAGCACCTGTAGTTGAAAGCTCATAGTAGATGTTGTCTACTGTGTTGTTAACGTAGTGCTTAATAGCAGCATTACCTGTTTCCTTATCAATATGCTTCTCTTTGCTTGCGAAGCCATACCACTCAAGGCGGAAGTCATAGAATCTTGAGAACCATGTGCCAGAAGCGATTCTACCAATCTTGAAGAGCAATGTTGACATTGGCTTAACAAGTGGACGACCAGCGTCTGGAAGTGTTACACCGTTGTGTGTACCAGCAAGTGTTGTGCAAGAGTGAACCCACTTTGCCTTGCCACCCTTAAAGAGATCAGAAAGCTCAGATGGATCTGTGCCAGCTACTTCATCAGGATCGCCTTCTGCAAGAAGGTGGATAAGTGTACGAAGTGTTGGTGCACCAAAGCTGTGACCGATAAGGTTGATCTTTTGAATCTTGCCAGCCTCGTCGAGCTCGCCCCAGTTAGGAACGTAACCTGGGAATGTCTCGCCATAGCGCTCATGGCCGTACTTCTCAGAGTGAACCTTACCAAAGTCAACACGGCCACCCTTAATCATTGCATAGAGGATGCAAGCGCGATCCCACATGCTTGAGAAAGGACCTACGTGTGGTGTAAAGCAAACAACGCCTTCTTCCTGGATAGCGTCACGTGCGTTACCTGTCCACATGCCGAAGCATGGCATAAACTGGTTAATCAAGGATAACCGGATATTGATTAGTCTTTTTCATGTTATTTACCTCCCGTAAATTATACGCATATCTATTTTAACACATTGTTATTGTTTTTAAAACAAAATAATTTGTCAATTTATTGTACAAAGTGCCAAAGAATATTTGGTAAAATGTAATATCTTTGTAATTGAATTGAACCACAATATATAGTATACTATTATCTTGTAAAATAATATATGTGGAGATGGATTGTTTGAAAAAGCTACTCGGTTTTAATAGGTTGTTGACTGAGCAATATGGCAAAGACAAAGTTCCATTTTATCTTTATACAATTTTTCGATTGGCAATTATTGCTCTAATCATCTACCTGTTTATAGCACACAAGTACGATCATATCTGGCAGTGCTTCCTGTCACTAATTATGTTCTTACTTCCACCTTTCTTTGAGAGGTTTACAAATACGAAACTTCCACCGTTCTTCTTATCACTCGTTTTGATATTTATCTGCGGTGCCAATATCTGTGGTGAGGTTTTCTCATTCTATATCAAATTCCCATTCTGGGACACAATGCTTCACACAGCTTATGGCTTTATATTTGGTGGATTTT
>JAUNQL010000121.1:2361-3582 GCA_030536195.1 Clostridia bacterium
ACGTATTCAATAAGGAGGACCAGAGTTTCAAACTCTCAACAGGTTACCTCTGTTTTAGCACAGTGACCTCCACCCTCTTTTTTGGCGTTTTGTGGGAGTACTTCGAATTCTTTGCAGACCAATGCCTTGGCAAGGACATGCAAAAGGACCGCGTGATTGATCACTTCCAAACAGTAACGTTTGATGAGACACGGAGCAATATCCCAATCAAAGTTGAGGATATTGCAGGCACAATCATCAAACATTCCGATGGCACACTCTATGAGTTGCCGATAAACGGATACCTTGACATAGGCTAATTTTCTTGGGATTCCTAATCCCATACCTTAAGTCACACGGCAACAACAAAATCGCCAAGTCAATGATTCCAACAAGACGTAATTGGCGTGAGGAGCCACCAGAGATGGACTCCAAACTCGCCTCATTTATATTAGGACTTATCTCTAAACTTGACAAAAGGGAGTAAAACGTATGCTTAAATCAACTGTTGTTATCATCCCTTCCCTCAATCCAGACGAGCATCTGAAAGAGACAATCGCTGGACTTAAGGCAGAAGGATTTCGCGCCTTCATCATAGTAGATGACGGCAGCGACGATGAGCACCAGCAATATTTCCCTGAAATAGCAAAAGACACTGTTGTCCTCCATCACGAGAAGAATCTCGGCAAGGGCGCCGCACTCAAGACGGCGTTCTCATACATTCAGGAGACAACTAAAAACATCAAATATATGGTAACTGTTGACGGAGATGGTCAGCACGCGCCAGACGATGCGAGAGCATGCGTTGAGGCGCTTGGTGACGACAAGAACGCCGTTGTGCTTGGCGCCCGTTGCTTTAAGGAGGACAACGTCCCACTCAGAAGCAGACTCGGCAACAACATTACTCTCTTTGTCTTCCACAAACTCTGTGGCATCAAAATCTCTGACACACAGACAGGCCTTCGCGCTTTCTCAACAGCGCTTATTCCAAGCCTCCTCACAATTGAGGGCGAGCGCTTTGAATATGAGACCAATATGCTACTTAAGTTCAAGCAGCGCGGTGTTGATATTCGCGAAGTACCAATTAAAACCGTGTACATCGAGGAAAACCACGCATCCCACTTCAGGACGGTTCAGGATTCCTTCCTCGTTTACAAATTTATACTTGCCTACGTTGCAAGTTCGGCTATCTCATTTATCGTTGACGTAGCGCTCTTCTACTTGCTCTGCAAGGTATTCGCA
>JAUNQL010000122.1 GCA_030536195.1 Clostridia bacterium
TAGCGAGGCAGAAGAACCAGAGTCCTTGACCGCCGAACATCTCAACTCCGATAAGGATTGAGGAGATTGGGCTGTTGGTGACACCGCAGAAAACTGCGACCATGCCGAGCGCTGCACAAAAGGCAGGTGGCATACCAATCAGACCACCGATAAGGCAACCAAAGGTTGCACCGATGAAAAGGGACGGTACAATTTCACCACCCCTGTAGCCACCTGAAAGTGAGATAGCTGTAAAGATGAGTTTGAGTATAAACGCATACCAGACAACTTTGCCAGTTAGCGCATCCCCTATAATCTCTAAACCGAGGCCATTGTAGGGACCATCTCTAAAGATAAGTGACAATAAAACCACTGCCGCACCAGCGACTGCAATCCTTACGTAGTCGTTTTGGAACTTGCGACCAAGAGCCCTCTCGGACAGTGCCAAAGTGACACAGATGAGAATAGCAACAGTGGCAAATAAAAATCCCATAAGCGCCGTCATACCAACTGTATAAGGTGTGAACTCTGGTATCACATCAAGTTTGTATGAGGCATACTCAACACCCAAAAGCTTTGCGAGGTTATATGCCGTGAGTGCCGATACAAGGCAAGGCACGAGCGCTGCGTAATACATTACGCCAACGCTTATAACCTCCATAGCAAAGATGGCGGCCGCGAGCGGCGTGCCAAACAGTGCTGCAAAGGCGGCGCTCATACCGCTCATGATCAGAATCCTCTGATCATTGTCGCTAAGCTTTAGCGCCTTTGCTAAGGTGTGTCCCATCGAGGCGCCCATTTGGAGCGCCGCACCTTCACGGCCGACGGACGCGCCAAACATGTGCGAGATTATTGATGAAACAAAGATGAGTGGTGTCATTATAAAATGCATCTTCTCATCCGAGTTGATTGATGCGATAACTGAGTTGGTGCCCTGCTTGACATCCGAGCCAAACCTGTTGTAGAGGAACACAATCAAAAGTCCGGCAAAAGGCAGGCCCACAATTATCCATGGATTTGCAACACGCAAATCGGTAACATACGAAAGGGAGTAAGCAAATGCTGTGGCGATGAGGCCCAAAATCGCGCCGATGAAGAGTGCAAGAGCAATCCACTTTAAGCAGACGATGATATGGATATAAAATTTTCGAGCTTCTGTCTTGGCATTTCGCTCTAGAGAATCCTTTACTTCATTCTCCATTTAGCGCACCTCCCCTTTTATTGCAAAAAACTCCGCAAGCTGCGGAGTTTTTGATTATTTCTTAAATTTGTCTATGTAGATCATAACTCCACCGAAGACGGTAGAAATCGCTGCTACATAAGCAACAATCTTGGTATAAGTGTCAGAGGAACTGTTTGAAGTTTCCTTATCCCCCGCATTACTTACAAGGTCACTCCAAATGTTGACACCTGAGAGGTCCTCCTTTGCAGCTGCAAATGGAGTACTATCAGTTACAACCTCGGTCTCTGGCTCGGTGGTCTCGGCAGTAGTTGATTCCTGTGCCTCAGGCTTAGCAGCTGTTACATACTCAAGCTTCGCCTTGAGGTAGTGAACTGAAATTGTGCCGCCATAGAAAGCAGATGCATCATATGTAACCGAACCACTGACATTGTCGATGTTAACTGTGTCGAGTGCTGTGCAGTTTGCAAGTGCACCAGACTCGATTGAGACAACAGATGATGGGATGTTAACAACGGTTGCGTCATCTGGTACCATACCAGCAGTCACAACCTTGGTGCCCTCAGGAATTGAGTATGTTGATCCGCCAGCGAAAGCAAAGAGTGTCAAAGACATAGCGAGGATAGTCACAACAACAAGTGTTGCAACAAGCCTTACTGCTCTGTTTCCTTTCACTTTAATCAACTCCTCAAAACGTAATAACGCACATTAATAAATTACATATGATAATATAGCAAAACACGATTTTTTATTCAACGGATGCTTTGACAATTTTGTTCAACTACACGATTTACATTTTGTTAAAATTGTCAATACTTGATTATGTTAAAATAATGTAGTATTATAGCAAGCCACAAGGAAAGGAGTGTTCAAATGGTCATTCGTGCATATGCAAAAATCAACCTCATGCTCGACATACTTGGCAAGACTACTGACGGCTACCATAGTCTCTTTATGATTATGCAGTCCATCGGCATCTTTGACTATGTCACAGTAGAACTGACAAGCAACCGCAACCAGATAGAACTCTCCTGCAGCAATGATGCTCTCCCATGCAACGAGCACAACATTGCATACAAGGCAGCTCAGGCTTTCTTTAAGGAGGCCAAGGTTAAAAATCCTGGCATCAAAATTCACATTGAAAAGCAGATTCCATTTGCTGCCGGCCTTGCTGGTGGCAGCGCGGATGCCGCTGCCGTAATCTTCGCTCTAAACGAACTTACCGAAGCAAATCTAGACATCGAGCAGCTCTGCGCCATCGGCGTCAAAGTTGGTGCCGATGTCCCATTCTGTCTCAAGGGCGGCACGATGGTAGCACAGGACATAGGTCAGGTGCTCGCTCCATTGCCACCTATCAAGAATGACTTCATCGTCCTCACAAAACCCGACCAGGACGTCTCAACCAAGGCCGCTTATGATGCATTCGACACAGCAACTAACATCCACCACTGTGACACCAACGGCATCATCCACGCCCTTGCAAACAAGGACGAGTATTACGGCTACATCAAAAATGTCTTTGAGCAGTTCGTTGAGGTACCTGACAGGGTCGATATTAAAACTACAATGCGCAAGTATGATGCCAAAGCAACTTGCATGAGTGGCTCAGGCCCATCAGTTTACGGCATCTTTGATAGCGAGATCAAGGCCCGCTCCTGCTACAACGATCTCCTTAAAAAATATCCAAACACATTCCTCATCACACCAGTGAACACTGGCCTTGAGGTCATAGAATAAAACAAGCCAAGGATTAACTCCTTGGCTTTTCTTATACCCTAAGTTTTGAAATCAAACTCTCGTCTGGAGTTACGTAAATCGTCCAGTTCTCGTGGAAAATTACCTTTCCTGGCTTGGCACCAGTTGGCTTCTTGAGGTTCTTGACAAGTGTGTAGTCAACTGGAATTTGCTTGGCACCACTCTCGCCCGCTGTGCTGTGGAAGGCAGCGATGACAGCGGCCTCCTCAATCGCCTGGTCAGATACCACGCCATTTTGGTTTTCAATGATAACATGCGAGCCAGGGAAGTCCTTGGTATGCATCCACATATCAAGTTTGTTTGCCTGCTTCATTGACAATTTATCATTCTGGAGATTGTTCCTACCAACCAAAACTCTAAAGCCATCCGTTGTCCTGTACTCTATTGGAGGAAGGGACGACGGTGTTTTTTGTTCCTTCTTGGACAGCTTACCCTTTTGCTCAAACTTGCTCTTGATGTATCCGCCCTGACGGAGCTCCTCACGGATGACTGCTATGTCCTTCTCGCACTCAACTCGTGAGAGTGCGTCAAGGACAGTCTCAATATATGCGAGTTCCTCAATGCCACTCGCAATCTGTTCCTTGAGTTTCTTCTCCGCAGTATATGTCTTCTTATACTCTTTGAAATACTTCTGAGAATTCTGTGCTGGAG
>JAUNQL010000123.1 GCA_030536195.1 Clostridia bacterium
AAAGGGCAGAGGCGTTTACCTGGTGTGTATGGATGACGAAGTTGACATACTCGCGAAGGCGGTATGCGTCAGCATGAACGCCCTTCTCAGATGATGGCTTGATGTCACCCTCATATTCGCAATCAGCGATGTTTACTATAACAAGTTCGTCTGGAGTCAATGTCTCATAAGGTCTGCCACTTGGAGTGATGATGAACTGTGTATCTGAAATACGTGCAGAAACGTTGCCCCAAGTCCTGGCGATGAGGCCAGACTCAACTAGCTTTTTGCCAGCGTCAATAACGAGAGCTTTTGCTTCATTAATTTCGTAAGCCATTTTGTTACCTCTTATTTCTTACCTGTTGGGATAAGCTCGCACTGTGAAAGTACCTTGTCAAAGCGTGCGATACAGTCATCAATCATCTTCTCATCATAAGCTGCTGATGTGTAGAGACGTGAGCCTGCGAGTGTTACAAGGCCTTCAGCCATGTATGCAGCACCCATGTTCTGCATCTCAACCTGACGAATACCTGTCTGGTCAAGGATTGATGGAATCTCCCAAGCCTTCTTAAGGTCGATAGCGAACTGCATTGTACCAACTGTATCAAGGTGACAAACAGAACCTACGTTGAATGCTACAAATGGAAGGTTGTACTTCTTGATAGAAGCCTGGATGCCCTTTGTGAGGCGGTCACCCATCTGGCCTGCCTTCTGGCAAGCGTTTCTCTTCTCGATTTCGCAGATAGCTGTGTAACCAGCAACACAAGAGATAGGTGTTGCTGCCATTGTGCCACCGCACATTGCCTTCTTAACCTTTTTGCCAGATGCGTCAAGGCCAGCACCAAGGTGCTTCATTACATCCTTGTGACCGCCGATACCGCCAGCACCTGGATAACCACCAGCAACAACCTTACCAAAGATTGTGAGGTCTGGATCGATACCATAGTAACCCTGTGCGCCTGCAAGACCAATACGGAAGCCTGATACAACCTCATCGCAGATGAGGAGTGCGCCGTACTTGTGGCAGAGAGCCTCAACGCCCTTAACAAATTCCTTGGTTACTGGGCGAGTAGCTGACTCTGGGCCGATAGGCTCAATGAATACGCCGGCTGTGCCGCCGTTGAGTTCGTTCATCTTAAGCTTGCGCTCTAAGTCCTCAAGGTCGCCAGGGAAGAAGCCCTGTGTATGAAGGAATGCATACATTGGGATACCCTTAGACTGGAGGTTCATTGTTCCAGGAATACGCATGTCCCAAGCAATCATATCTGACCAACCGTGGTATGCGCCACCCATCTTGAGGATGTTCTTGTGGCCTGTTGCAAGACGAGCAACACGCTCTGCGCACATGCATGCCTCTGTACCTGAACCGAGCATACGGAACATCTCAACTGATGGTACACACTCAGAGATCTTCTTAGCGAGCTTCATCTCATACTCGTGGAAAAGACCTGTTGATGGACCACATGTGTTGAGAAGATCGATAACAGCGTCACGAACTACAGGGTCGTTAGAACCAAGGATTGTTGGTCCGCCTGCCTGGAGAAGGTCGTAGTACTTGTTACCGTCGATATCATAAAGGTAAGCACCTTCAGCTTTTGTCATAACGATAGGGAATGGGTGGTTGAAAGCAAGGTTGTGCTGTACACCACCAGGGATTACGTCACGAGCCTCAGTAATCATAGCCTTTGACTTTTGGCACTTCTCCTCGAAGTAGCCCTGCTCATACTCATGAAGGGCCTGTCTGTTGATAGAATAAACTGGCTTCTTGATGAGAGCGTCGAGTTCCTTGTTAATAGCTATTGCGTCTGGGTACTCGGAAATAGCGAATCTTGTGTCCATAAATAAACCTCCGTTTCAATGTATCGTGAGCGACGGCTCACAGTTTTACAATAAAAGTATACCACAATATACATCTTAAATAAAGACTTATCTTGTAGTTGAATTTTACAATTATTATTGGTACAATTTAGTCATAGTGAGCAAGCGCTCACGCCACTATACGTTTTAAGGGGAAAATGTATGGAAAAAGTTTACCACAAAGAGGCCTTTGATAGGGCGAGCGAGAAATACAAGGTGGCGGTGCTAACCGCTGGCATTAATGAGTTTTCGAGCTTGGGTCTTGAAAAGGCCAATATTAACGTAATTGCGAAGAAGGCAGGTGTCAGCGTAGGCCTTCTCTACAAGTACTTTGATACCAAAGAGGACTACTTTTTTACATGCGTTGAAGAGGCGATGCGCACACTGGAGGATATTATCGAAGGTGTTGTAAACAGTAACGATAAGATCCTTGTTCGTGCGGAGAAGTTGATACGTGCTATTCAAGCGACGTCAGGCGCTGATTCAAAGTATGTTAAACTCTATAATGAGATAACCAAGGTGTCAGACAAGGACGGCGCGGCAGAACTTGCACAGAAGGTGGAGGGCATCTCCGCCAAGACATATCGCGAGTTTTTGGAGATGGCACAGAAAAATGGTGATATCAGGTCGGACTGCGACACTGCGATGTTCGCATTTTTCTTTGATACGCTTCTTATGACACTTCAGTTTTCTTATACCTGCGACTATTACAGGGAGAGGCTCAAACTCTTCTGTGGTGAGGATATATTTGACGACGATGACCGCATGGTCAAGGAACTTATCAAGTTCCTTGAAGCGGCATTCACATTCGAGCACGACGACGTTCGTAAATTTGGTAAATAACTTAGGAGGATAAATATATGGGAAAGTATGTAATCGCCTATGATATAGGCACAACTGGCGTTAAGACATGTCTCTTTGAGATTGATGAAACAATCAAACTCATTGCTGCTGAGTCACACGGTTATGGACTCTACATGGTTGAAAACGGTGGTGCTGAGCAGGACTTTAACGAGTGGTGGGAAGCTATGGCAGAGACCACAAAAGAGATCTTTTCAAAGAGCGACATCAAGCCAGACCAGATTGAGGGTATCTCATTCTGCTCTCAGATGCAGGGCCTTGTAGCACTTGATAAGGACTGCAACGTTATCCGCCGTCCAATGTCATATATGGACCAGCGCGCTAAGGAAGAGATTAAGAAGGGTATTGCAAACGGAATCCAGATTGCTGGTGCAAATATCTTTAAACTTCTCCCATACCTCTACTTAACTGGTGCGGTTTCCTGCTCAGTTAAGGACCCAATTTGGAAGTACAAGTGGATTGAGGCTCACGAGCCTGAAAACTACAAGAAGATTTATAAGATTGTTGACGTTAAGGAGTCTATCATCGCCAAGATGACAGGCCGTATCATCATGACTCCTGACTCAGCATTTGGTCAGCTCCTCTATGACACACGTAAGGGTCATGAGGGTTGGAGTAAATTTGTGTGCAAGATGGTTGATGTTAACCCTGACCATCTTGCTGAAATAGTTAAGTCAACCGACGTAGTTGGTGGACTTACAGAGGACGCTGCAAAGGATTTGGGTCTTGTTCCTGGTATCCCAGTATTCGGTGGTGGCGGAGACGCCTCTCTTATCGGCGTTGGCGCCGGCGCAGTACTCCCAGGCGAGACACACATCTACTCAGGCACATCAGGCTGGGTATCAACTGTAGTTGAAAAGCAGA
>JAUNQL010000124.1 GCA_030536195.1 Clostridia bacterium
TGTTGTGCACAGCAACAAGACCGGTGAGTTCCAGGGGCTTGAGATTGCGGACGATTTTGAAGGTGAAGTCATCCAACTGGACCTGTGGGCTAAGCCTGGAGATCGTGTATCGGAATTTACAGGCGCAAATCAAACCATTGGGACGTTAGTCCTTAAGTTCTCGTCGCATGAAAAAGCGGAGGCTGATCTTTTGAATGTGCGTGATTGGGTTCATGTAAAAGTGAAGGAGCTTGATGATGACAGAATGTGAACGTTTGGTCGCTGAGGGGGTCATCGATTCTTCATTTTATGAAGAAGAGGAACGGTGTGGGTTCCTTGTTACACGGGACCGGAAGAAGGTTTGGGCGATTGAACTGGATTTATTATTGCGATTTGATGCTGTTTGTCGCAAACATGGTTTAAAGTATTTTTTAATGGATGGTTCTCTTTTGGGGGTGGTGCGACACAAAGGTTTCATTCCGTGGGACGATGATATTGATGTTGGAATGATGCGAGAGGATTATGATAAGCTGATGAGACTTGGATCAGAGTTTTGTGATCCCTATTTTTTACAACGTCCAGGTTGTGATTCGGGGTATTATTATGCATTTTCAAAATTGCGTAATACGAGGACAACATGTTTAGTAAAGAACTTCCGCTATCGACCGTTTAATCACGGCGTTTTCATCGACATCATTCCATATGACGACTGGAACGTTGATGGGGAAGCCGTTTTCAAGGAGATTAACTCGTTGTGCTATAAGCAGTCGACATGGATGCGGCTTAACAATCCTAATCTCACAGAAGCTGACAAGCAACGCGTGCTAATGTATGATGGTTGCGATCCTGATGTAACTATGCGACGGATTGAAAAACTGATACGTCGCTGGCATGGTGATTCAACTGATTTAGTTGCCCAAGTTGCCTGTGCTGTAATAGGCTACGAACATCATGTTTACAAAAAACAATGGTTGAATGGATTTGAACAGGGGATGTTCGAGGGGCTTAAAGTTCCAATTCCTTGTGGAGTGAACGAGTATTTAAAGGCTGTGTATGGTGATTATATGAAACTACCTCCTATAGAAAAAAGAGGAACGTGGCATGATTATTACGTCTTTGATCCAGACCGTCCGTACAAGCAATATCTTAAGGAAGAGTATGGCATAGTGCTCTGAGCGAGGAGTTGCTCTTAAATGAAACTGGCGATAATTGGAACATCGATAGGCCAAAAGGCTCTCTATGAGAAAGCTGCCGAACTTGGCCATGATGTGATTTCGTTTGCAAACAGTAAGGGCGTTGTGCCAGCGAAATTGTTAGCCACATTCTATCCTATTTCGATTTTGGAGATTGATCGGATCGTCGAAGTGTGTCGCAAGGAAAATGTGCATGGGGTGGTGACAAATGGATCGACATTGACGGCAAAGGTTGCGGCTACGGTAGCGGCGAAATTGGGTTTGCATTGTACGAATCCTGCGGCGCTTAATTGTATTTTGAACAAAAGGTTTGTACGAGATCATACCAATGACATCGCAGGGTTGCAGCCTGTAAACTATTTTATGTATGCTGGTGTTGCACCAACCCGTTATCCATGTGTCGTTAAGCCGATTAGTGGGGGCGGCAAAAAGGGGGTGAGTTTGGCTCAGGATCACGCTTCGTTTGATGCGGCAGTTAACTATGCAGCTGGAGACGTGGAGGTGATGGTTGAGGACTATGTTGAGGGTGCGGAGGTTTCTGTCGAGTCGATTTCGTTTGAGGGACGGCATCAGGTCATTCAGATTACAGATAAAGTTTCTACGGGCGCACCGCATTTTGTTGAGCTTGCCCACCACCAGCCGTCGCGTCTTCCTGATGAAGTTAAGCAAAAGATCAGACGTTTGCTGCCGGAAATTCTCAATCGTATAGGTTTTGAAAATGGGCCGTCTCATACCGAGATGAAGATTACTTCCGGGGGTGAAATTGCGCTTGTAGAAGTGAATCCGCGTGGTGGGGGTGATGAAATTTCTTCGACTTTGGTGGGGCTGAGCACCGATTATGATTACGTTAAGGGTATGATTGATGTTGCGTTGGGGGTTTTTGAGCGTCCGGTTGTGCATGATGTGGCGTTTTCGGGGATATGCTATGTATGCGCTCATTCGAAGGCTTGGCTTTCTGTTTACGAATCAGCTGACACGCAACCGTGGTTTGTGCGTAGGTCGGGTCCAATGCCTTTGTCGGCCTTGACGACTGCGATCGGAAACAATGATCGGGACGCGTTCTTTATTTATCGTTCGCCGGAACCGCTGAACTTACAGTTGGAATGGCCTGCATGATCTCGATTCAGGATTTGGAAAACTGTTGTGATATTCTTTATGGGGGTAAAGATCCTTCTCCCATAGGATGGAAGGATATCCCTTGCAAAGAAACGTCAGATTCGAATGCACTCTGTAAAAATCCGTTGGTGTCCGTTTGTATTGTGACATACAATCATGAATCGTATATTGCCGATTGCTTAGATGGGGTTTTAGCCCAAAGGACGAATTTTGAGTTTGAGATTGTTCTCGGTGAGGATTGTTCATTGGATCGGACGCGAGAGATATGCTTTGATTATCAACGGAGATTTCCCGACAAGATTAGGGTTTTGTGGGCTGAAGAGAATGTCTATCGCAAGGGCGGCAATTGGGCGAGGAACATTATTCATGCGAGGGGACGATATGTCGCTCAGCTCGATGGGGACGATTATTGGATAGATCCGCTTAAGTTGCAGAAGCAGATCGATCTGATGAGATCCAAGGATGCCATTTCGTGCGTGGCCAATTTTCTTGTTCACCGGCAGGATGGCGCTCGCTCCGAAGTGCGCTATAACTCAAATGGGAACTTGACACACAGGGATTTGCTGAAGACTTATCCTCAGACTTCGACTTATCTGACGGAACGAGATTTCTTTCTTCGTCGCACAGAACTGTTCCCGGCGATTCGAGGATGGTATGATGTTGTTGAGTTGCACTGTTTGATTGAAACAGGGAAGGTTGCTTATCTCAATGATGTTGTGTCCGCATATCGATTGACGGGGCGTGGTATTGCAACGAGTCTCTCGGCGCAGAAAAAGAAACTCTTGGGCGTAAAGCAATATCTTGATCTTTATCTTCACGGCCCAAAGAGCTTCCACCATCGTTTCGGTTCGCTTGTGATGACGTATGTCGCATTCTTCTTCAATCGGTCGACTCCTGGCTGGACGCGGGAGTTTACGGAGGAGCATTCAAAACTCCTGCGGCAGATTTTCTGGGGCGTTTATATACGGCAGTTCTGGGATTTGCGGTCGGTGCGGGCATTTTTGCGCTATGCGCGATTTAAGCTGGGGATGCGGAAGTGAGGGGACTTTTGAATTGGTGAATTGACGATTGGCGGTTTTTTATGCAAATAAAGAAGACCGAACGAGAAAGCGGAATTGAACTCCTGCGGATTTTCGCGATGCTTTTGATTATTGCGCATCATCTTGTGAATAACTCCGGTATTTCACATCTCTATGACTATGCGCATCCTTCTTGGCGAATGTTTTGCTTGCTTGTTTGGGGTATGTGGGGGAAGACGGCCATCAATGCTTT
>JAUNQL010000125.1 GCA_030536195.1 Clostridia bacterium
AGATGCGGTTGATTTGATAATGTCCATACCAACACCACGTCCGCTGTACTTTCCGATACTGTCCTTAGTTGTAAATCCACGTTCCATAATAAGTGCTGCAATTTCGTCAGGCTTGTACTGGTCACGTGGCTTTTTTAATATGTTGAGCGAGTCTGCTTTACGCAGAATCTTTTTTAGGTTCATCTTTTCGCCATCGTTAAAGATGGTGATAAACATTGTACCGTCTTCTAATCCGTAGGTTACTGATATTGCGCCGACAACGGGCTTTCCACGGCGCACACGCTCCTCGGGATACTCAATGCCATGGTCCATGGCATTGCGGATAATCTGCGTGAGTGGGCCGGAAAGACGTGTGACAAGTGTACGGTCAACGTACAAGTTGTCACCGGCAAAGTACAGCTGTGCGTATTTGCCGAGGTCGGCGCTCATCTCACGAACAACGTTTTCAAAGAGGGGTTTAAAAGCCTCAAAGGACACCATGATTTCGGTTGGATTGTCGTCCTTGAAATCGATGTCATCGACGAACTCTTGGAGCTCACCTTCAAATTCAACCGATGAGTCGTTACCCCTAGTAGCGATAAGTGAACCAAGTTGGTCACGAAGGAAGTACTCGGATTTAAATAGCATAGAGAATACTTTGGCAGATGGTAATGATGAAACACCAAATTTCCTAAGATATGACATGATGTTTTCCATCTTGTATGCTACGTCAACCGTCTTGGAGTCATCGAGTACTACTGAGGATGCCTTGATGGTATGAAAAATGCGGAACAACGCGTCGACTGACTCGGAATCGAGACTGCCGATACTGTTCCGCTTTTTTAGTATGGTATCCATTTCGTTTATTAGGGCAGTAGTATCCTCAATATACGCTTTGAAAAGTTCAGATGAAACGCGCATAGAGAGGACCCCCAATTAGTTTTCTAATATCTCCGTAATAACGACATTGTAGAAGCACTTGTCGTTGTATAGATCAATCACTGCAGTTGGATCGTCAATAAGGAAGATTACAGGGCGGAGTGGATTCTCTGGATTTTGATCCGCAACCACTGCTTTTTCACCCGATGAAAGCTTGACGCAACTGCCTATTGGATAAGGTGAAACAACCTTTAAAAATGCCTTAACTACGCCACTGTCGAACTGTCGTCCGGCGTTGCCCATGATGTATTCAATCGCCTCTGCAACCTGGTATGCGGAGCGGTATGGGCGGGCTGATGTGAGTGCGGAATATACATCCGCAACGGCGATGATTCTGGCAAAGAATGGTATTGCTTTGCCGTGGAGTCCCTCTGGATATCCGCTACCATCATAGCGCTCGTGGTGTGAGAGCACACCCTCGCGAACATGGTCGCTGATAGCTGTGGATGACATGAGTGCTTGGTAGCCAAGCGTTGTATGAGTTTTGACTACGTCAAACTCATCCGCAGTGAGCTTCGCTGGCTTGTCGAGCAATTCACGTGGGATACCGGCGTCGCCGATATCGTGAATTATCGCCGCGAACGCGAGCTCGGTAATATCGCCTTTCTTCATTCGCAATTCCTTCGCAATTGCGATGCACACTACGGCGATAGACAACGCGTGGTTGTATCTCAAATTCTCATGGAAATCAAAATTATCAATATCAAACTGCAAATCATCATAATCGAGAATAGTGTCAACCAAATCAGAGAGGACACTGTTTGCAGCATCAATTCGGTCAGTGTAGAGTCCAAATGATGCACTGTCGATATGAGAGTGATAGTCATCAAAAATCTTGATAAGATCCCTTTTTGTATCGTTTGGAACTATCTCACGAGCGATGCGCTTTTCGTTGATGTAAACGCCCTGAAGGTCAAGTCCCATAAGCTTTGTGATGTGAGACACTGTTAAAGTTTGACCGGCCTTGAGCATAACAATACGGCCTGTGAACGTGTCAATACCATAGACGTCACGTGCAAGTGTTACGCCTGGTTTCACACGATCAACTGAAACAAACTTTATCAACGGTCTCACCTCCAAAATAAAAATCTAAAAAACAAAAATAGACAAAATACGACCTTTTATATTTTATAATATAAAAAGCGGTTAGTCAATGAAATACAAATTAATAATAAAAAGACAAATTATTTAAATTGTCCTTGAATATTTATACACACCCGTACTATAATAATACTGAATTTTTGTCTTTTAATGAAATAGGAGAAAAACAGATGACACAGCTTAAGTCTCTCTTTGATTCATTTACAAATACAGGTGCAGACCTCGGACTCGATGAGATATTTATCATCTTGTTCGTTTGTCTTGTCGTTTTAGCCCTCCTACTCGGTTACCTCATCGGTCGCAAGGTATCTGGTAAGGGTGATAAGAAAGCTAAGAAAAAGCAAGCTAAGCAAGAAAAGCAAACAGCAAAAGACGAAAAGATCTTAGCTAAAGAAGAAAAGAAACTTGCCAAGGAACAAGCAAAGCAAGAAAAGAAAACTAATAAAGCAAATAAAAAGAACAAACAAGAACCACAAGAGAATGAGTGGTTTGACGCTGACAACAACGATGATGACAGACCAAGTGCAATGCCAATCATCCCAGAGCGCAACACAACCACATTCATTGATACAAACAAAGCTGACAAGCCAGCTGCAGCTCCAGTAGTAACTCGCAGCAGGACCCAGCGTCCAACTGACAACAGTGCTCTCCGCGCTCAGGCTCAAGCCGCTCAAGAGGAGCGTCTTGCTGAAAAGCTTCGCTCAGAGGAACCAGTTAACGCTGAGGACCGTGCCGCAGCTGTCGCTGCCACACTCAAAGCCAAAGCAGAGGCACCTCAGGAAACAGAGGAACCAAAGCTTAGCAAGCGTGAGCAGAAGAAGGCTGAAAAGGAAGCAGCAAAGCAGGCTAAAGAACAGGCTAAACTTGAAGCTAAACAAGCAAAAGAGCAAGAACCAAAGCTCAGCAAGAAAGAGCAGAAAAAGCTCCAGAAGGCTGAGGAGGAAGGCCTTGCTCAGACCGTTACAGTTGAGGCTGATCCAAGCGCCGAGCCAGTAACCGCAGAGGAAATGGCTAAGCGCCTCGAGAGCATCATGGGCACAGCCCCATCTGCTCCAGTATCCCTCGGCGCAGCCGAAGAGGAAGAAGTACCAGCAGAAGCAATCGGTACTCTCCAGTCAACTCAGATTGAGGGACGTCACAACGACAACTGGGTACTTGAGGAGAACGCTCGTCAAAACGAAGCAGCAGACAAAAAGGAAGCTGAACGCAAAGAAAAGGAACAGCTCCCATCATTTGCTTTTGGTGCTGGTGTTGAAAGCTCCGCTGATGACGTAGAGCTCTCATCCAAGGCACGTAAGAAACTCCTTGAGGAAGAGGAGAAGAAGCAACAGGAAGAGGAAAAGAAGGAACGTCGCCACATCACCTCAATCTTTGCCAAGAAGCAAGAAGAGGAAGAGGTTATCGAAGAGGAAGAATACTTCGATGAAAACTACATGGGTGAGGAAATCCCTGACTCCCTTGCAGGCTTCGGCTTCTCTGCTGCACCTGCCCTCAACAATGATGAGGAGAAAAAAGAGGAAGAAAAC
>JAUNQL010000013.1:0-1701 GCA_030536195.1 Clostridia bacterium
CTCTTGTCGATACCAAGAAGTCGACCTGTTTCAAAGAAGAAACAGTTACATGATTTGTTGATAGCCTCTGTTACGTTAACCTCGCCATGAGCGGACCTGCCGGCACAGCCAAATTCCACGTCAGAGAAGTACCTGTACCAACCGTCACATACCCATGTGAAATCCTCATCAATTATGCCCTCTTCAAGACCAGCTATTGCAACAACCGGTTTGAAAGTAGAACCAGGCTCGAACGTACTCATTGTTGCTCTGTTCCAAAGTGGAGAGCCCAATGTATCCGCAACCCAGGCATCATAATTTTCATCCCAAGTAGCGTTGTCATATGATGGATAAGTTGCACATGCGAGTATCTCGCCTGTATGAACATTTTCAACAACAACTGCTGCACCAGCTGAACCCTCTGGCAAATTGGTGTTTACATTAAGTGTTGATATACGACGCTCAAGCGCGTTCTGTGCGGCGCGCTGAAGATTGGCATCAATTGTTGTAACGAGCGTGTTGCCCTGCTCAGGAGCAACCGTGTATTCCTCGGTTGCGCCACCGTTTGAATCGATAAGAACAGTCTTGACGCCACGTGTGCCACGAAGGTACGACTCCATAGCGGACTCAAGTCCACCGCTACCAATAACGTCGTTCATACCGTACGCGTTACGCTCTATTGCAGCGATTTCGCTCTCGGACTTGTCGTTTGCCTTGGCCTTCGCTACTGCGTCCTTGGTCTTGTCCTTTTCAGACTTGTACTGCTCGGCTGAAATCTTGGCAACACGACCCATAATATGAGGCGCAATATCGCCCTGCTCGTACTCGCGATAAGCAACAATCTGATTTTCTACACCCTTATAGAATGTGCTGTTTTCCATGATTACGGAAACGAGTTCCATAGGAACATCTTCCGCAAATGTATAGTATGTGGAAATTGAGAAATTGGATTTTACCATCTCTACGCAGACAGCGGCGATTTTGATTGCGTCCGTTGGTGCGTAGTCCTCAAGCTTGTACATCTTGATGAGAGCCTTCATACAGTTATCTGCTGTCGCATAACTGTTGAGACTGAGCATCTCTTTTGACTTGAGCCACTCAACATCATCCTCGCTGTCTGGCGCGAATGAATATGATGAGCCGTCTATCGTGTCCATCAAGATTGGCAAGTTGTCTATGTGCTCAACACCATACTCATCACAGAGATTGATGAGCGATAAAATAATCTCATTTCTCTGCTTTTGATCAGATGGGAAAAAGGCATAATTAAAGACGATTGAATTGCCCTGCCTGTTGGTCACAAGCGGAGTGCCGTTCCTATCAAGAATCTCACCTCGAGCCGCCTCAACATTGACACTGTAGGATGAGACTGTGCTCTTTTGATAGTCGTCGGCTTTAACTATCTGTACTTTTAAAAGGGTGCCAGCAAAAAATACAAAAACAAGCACAAGAATTATGAGAAGTTCAATACTTCTTCTCTGCTGTTCAAACATTGCTGACACCTCCTATCACTCTTTAATTTTCCTGAGCACCGAACGAAGAATAATATAAAAAATCGGTGCAAAAATAAACGTATAAATTGTGGATGGCAAATAGAAAGAGAAAAGTGTTACTATGCCACCCGTTGCCCCACTACAAATTACAAAGATAAACCAGTGTAGCAACGAATAGAGGACTATTGCTGCACCGGAAATCAGTAGTGCTGTGGACATGTTGTTTCTC
>JAUNQL010000013.1:1737-3708 GCA_030536195.1 Clostridia bacterium
GTAAACTCGTTGCAGTTGCGAGACACATAAGCACCAATGCGTTATAACCGTCACCTTTTGCAAGTGTGACATCCCAAAGCGCGCCGGCGAATCCGCCGAAGAGCGCAGCGGCAAGGTCTGTCTCAAACATGCCGATACAGATAACAAGTGGGATAAGTAAAAATGCGTGCGCACCAAAGATACTTGGAAAAAGGTGCGGCGTATTTTGAAGCATTGCTGCGATTATTATCGCAACTGCAAAAATAATCCTGCGGCTGTAGAGAGCCTTTTTCTTCTTTGATAATTGTCTTCTCATGATCCGGTCACGCCCTGTCCTTCGAAGCTCGTAATTATCAAAACATTTTCAATATCCTTGATGTCGTTACCTGGCTCTACTACAAGGTAAGTTGAAATGTTGTGTTCGTCGTCCTTGACCTCTTTAACAGTACCTATGATAAGGTCCCTTGGGAAAATACCACCAACACCACTTGTGCAAACAACACCGCCTGCAGTGACAGAGGTCTTGCGGTTGAGGCCTGTTACCTTAACAAGGCCAGACCCGGCGAGAGTTGAATTGTTAGAGACATAACCTGTCTCCCTTGTCCTTACCTCGTATGCACTGACAGATACATTTGGATCAAGTATTGTTGATACAACGCAGTACTGCTTTGCAACCTTGGATACAATACCTACAAGTTGACCCTCGCCACACATAACTGGATCGTTAACTTCAATGCCGTCCTTGGTGCCCTTGTCGAGTGTGAAACTTGTGTATACATTTGCTGCGTCACGAGCAATAACTGATGCTGCAACAAAAACAAAGTCTGGATTTTTCTGCTTTACGCCAAGAGCATTCTCATAGAGCTCATTCTGTTGCTTTAACTGCTCATAATCAGCGAGTTCCTTCTGATATGTTGCAATTTGCTTTTTGAGTTCCTTAATCTCCTCTTGATAAGCAGATTTTGATTTGAGCTCAACCGATGCATCGGAAGTCTTATTTCCGACTTTTGAGGATGCGCTTGATACAGGTTTAGATGCTGTTCCAACAATTGAAGACAGAGGTGAACTACCCTTGTCACTAGCTGCTGCATAGATGATAAATACGAACAGCATAACAAAGATTGAAACAATTATTTTAAACCATGTACTTTTAACAAATCTGTTCAATTGAACACCGCCTAATTAGATGCCAATAGGGGCTTAAAAAGCCCCTATAGTTTAGTCATAATCGTTCATACCAGTGGTTGCAAGCAAGTTATTTTCAAGACAAGCACCAGTGCCAAGTACCACACAATCAAGTGGGTTGTTGGCCACATATACTGGCATTCCTGTAACTTCTGAAATAAGTTTGTCGAGACCGCGAAGCAATGCGCCACCGCCAGTTAAGATGATGCCCTGATCAATAATATCAGCAGCAAGCTCTGGAGGAGTTTTCTCAAGGCTTGTCTTGATTGCATCAAGAATCAATGCGATATCGTCTGAAAGCGCCTCTCTTACTTCCTCGGAAGTAATCTCAACATTCTTAGGGAGACCATCAACAAGATTTCTTCCCTTGATATCTATTGCGCCTTCTCCCTCGTATGGATAAGCAGAGCCGATTTTAAGCTTGATATCCTCGGCTGTACGCTCACCAATGAGAAGGTTATATTTCTTCTTAACGTAAGCAATGATTGCATCGTCAAAGCTGTCGCCAGCAACACGTGCAGAGCAGGATGTTACGATATCTCCAAGAGAGATAACTGCAACCTCTGCTGAACCACCACCGATATCAACAACCATAGAACCAGTTGCATCAGCAACAGGGAGGCCCGCTCCGATAGCAGCAGCCATTGGCTCCTCAATAAGAGAAACCTGCTTTGCTCCGGCAGAACGAGCTGCATCATGTACAGCCCTGCGCTCAACCTCTGTTACACCTGATGGAATGCAAATCATTACTCGAGCTTTATTAAGTGGAGAAGAGCTCATTGCTCTTCTGATAAACTCTTTGAGCAT
>JAUNQL010000013.1:3718-13906 GCA_030536195.1 Clostridia bacterium
GTGATAGAACCAGGAGTCCTGCCTATCATTTCCTTTGCCTCAGAACCAACTGCTACTACTCTATTTGGAGTCGATCTAACATCAACGGCTACAACGGATGGCTCGCGAATAACGATACCTTTTCCCTTAACAAATACGAGGGTATTTGCTGTGCCAAGATCAATTCCAATATCCTGTGTAAACATAAATTAACTCCTTTTTTGTCTTACGCCACAACGCTTAAGGTACTTAACTACTGGCGCAAGTGGAAGACCTACTACACTGTAGAAGTCACCATCTATTCTCTTAACTAGGGTACAACCGTTGCCCTGTATGCCATAGGCACCGGCCTTATCGAGTGGCTCACCGGAGGCAACATACTCATCTATTTCCTCATCAGTAAGCTCATAGAACTCAACGTCGGTTTTAACAACCTCTGTATAGACATCTCTTGCACTGACAAATGCGATGCCTGTATATACCTGATGAACTTTACCAGAAAGTTCATGGAGCATTCGCTTTGCATCGTCCTTGTCCTTTGGCTTTAGCATAACAACACCATCACAGACCACAATGGTATCCGCACCAAGCACAACTGAGTTAAGCTTAGTGATAGATGGAAGTTCATTATACGAGTCTCGAGCCTTACCAAGTGCCAAATTTTCAACGGCATATTCTGGATGATCAAGGCTTACAGTGCTCTCATCAAACTTTGATGGAGCAACAGTAAAATTGAATCCAGCATCATGAAGTAAGCTACTACGTCTTGGCGACTTTGAAGCAAGAATAAGTTCCATAATACCCCTTCTTAGAAACACAAGGGCATCGACAAAAGTCGATGCCCCTATTTTATCCCTTGAAATTAGTTCTCAAATTCAATTTCGAATTCAAGCTTTTCTCCACAGTTAGGGCACTCTACGCTACCCTCTTCAAGGATGCCTTCGTCAACGCAAATAACTTCATGACAAGCTGGGCATTCAACTTCATAGTACTCTGTGTCGTCCTCTTCTACTGGTGCTTCGTCACGAGCTGGAGCTGCTGGCTCAAATGCATCAGCATGATGCTCGCCACATTCGCAGCACTCATCATCCTCGCACTCACATGCACCATAGATAAGTTCCTCAACCTGTCCGAGATCCTGATCTACTTCATCAAGCTGTGCGCTCATGAGATCAATTGTCTCTGCCAACTCGTCGTGGCTTTCTGCGAGTTCCTCAAGAACATCCATAATTGCTGAGAACATCTTAGTCTCTGATTTTTCAGCGTTTAAGTTAAGTCCTTCTGCAAGACCTCTAAGATAAGCAACCTTTTCTACTATTGTCATTTGAATACCTCCAAATTAAGCTGTGCTTATGCACGACCCATGTATTCGCCTGTTCTTGTATCGATTTGAATCATTTCACCCTCATCGATAAAGAGAGGAACCTTAACCTCTGCACCAGTTTCAAGTGTAGCTGGCTTTGTTGCGTTTGTAGCTGTGTCGCCCTTGAAACCAGGATCAGTCTGTGTTACCTGGAGCTCTACAAAGTTAGGTGGCTCAACGCCGAATACCTTGCCCTTGTATGAGAGAACACGGCAAATCATGTTTTCCTTAACGAACTTGAAGTTGTCAGGAAGATCTGATGAATTGATTGGAACAAGCTCATAAGACTCTTGGTCCATAAAATAATAAAGATCACCATCAGCGTAAGAATATTCCATATCCTTTCTCTCAATGAAAGCTGTTGGGAACTTAGCTGTTGGGTTATAGCTCTTTTCAATTACGGCACCTGTAAGTACGTTCTTTGTCTTTGTACGAACAAAAGCAGCGCCTTTACCTGGCTTAACATGCTGGAATTCTACAACCTGGAGAACCTGGCCCTCTTCCTCAAATGTTACACCGTTTCTGAAATCACCTGCTGAAATCATAAGTAAACCTCCGTTTAGATACTTATTACTTTAATACGCGTTATATTTTATATTAGTCTTAATCAATTTTCAAGACTTTTATTAATATATTATTAATTATAAGACGATGAGCTCCTTTGGAAGTGAGCAGAAATTCCTTGCTCCATCCTCTGTTATCATGAGCATATCCTCTATCCTAACACCGAACTTTCCTGGCAAATATATGCCTGGTTCAACCGTCACAACATGACCTGGTTTTAACACCATATCCTCTGGCGCGCGAGATGAGAGAGTTGGCAATTCGTGAATTTCAACGCCCACTCCGTGGCCCGTTGAATGGCCAAAGAATTCGCCATATCCTGCCGCCTTGATAATGTCGCGGCAAACAGCATCCGCATCGCGCGCGGTAAGGCCTGCGTGCAACGCCTCAACTCCTGCGAGTTGAGCAGAAAGCACGGTGCTATAGGCTTTCTTCTGTTCCTCCGATACAGAACCTACAGCGAAGGTTCTGGTTGTATCGGAGTGATAGCCCTCAAAAATTGCACCATAATCTATTGTGATAAAATCGCCATTTTTGATAGCATAATCGCCTGGCACGCCATGTGGCTTAGATGAATTTTCGCCAGCCACGGCGATGGTGTCAAACGACACACCCGATGCTCCGAGCTTGCGCATGCGATAATCAAGCTCGGCTGCGATGTCGCGCTCCTTGACACCCGGCTTTATCAACGGCAAGGTCTCATTCAAAGCCTGCTCAGCAATCCGCTGAGCACCGAGCAATTTTTCATACTCGGCTTCACTCTTTACCATACGAAGTTCACTAATCAAATTATCTAAACAATTTGAGAAATCAAGCTCGTATTTTTTAAAGTGATTTTTAAACTTTTCCTCATATGAAACTGTCAGTCTAGACGCTTCAAAAAGGAGTCGCTTCCCACCAAAATCATCTATAGTCTCATACAGTTGAGTATAGAGGTCATCACCAACCTCTGAAAGCTCAACTTCACAGTCAACAGCCTCTTTTTGCGCCGCCTCAATATAGCGACTGTCGGTGATAAATTTTGCACCGGTTGAACCGACAATCAAGAACCCATCAGAAGCCGCAAACTCAGTAAAATAGAGCCTGTTCACCTCTGACATAACAAACGCAACAGCGCCATTTGGGAGCGCTTTTTGTAGAGCCTTTATGTTCATTTGCTCTCTCTTCTTTCTAACATCCAGAATACGACTTTCTCACAAAATCTCTTGATTGCAAAGCCAATTTTTTGCTTGGCATCCTTGCCAGCTTGCTTGCAATAAATTGATTTAAAACCAACTATATTTGCACCCATAATATCGGTGAAAAGTTGGTCTCCAACCATGCAAAACTGTGATGGTTTTGTACGAGCTTTAAGCACCGCTCTGTAGTATCCAAATGGGAGCGGTTTACATGAAAGGCCAACTACAGGAATGCCGTATTGATCGGCCAAAATCTTGGCCCTTTTGGTCTTGCCATTGGAGAGTAAAATCACCTTGATGCCAGCATTTCTAACGCTGTCCACCCACTCTTTTGCACCTGGGATAGGTGTAGTTGTCCTGTCAAAAGAACTGGTGTTATCAGCGTCCAATGCAACAGCTTTTACTCCCAAAGATTTGAGGTCGTTCACTGTTACAAAAAGGAGTCCATCCCTTTTCAAATCAGTCTTAAACATCTCTTCAAACGTAATCAAAATTATATCCTCCAAATCAGAGTCACTATCTAACTATTACATTATAACAAAAACAAAACCGGTTGTACAATCGTACAACCGGCTGTTTTAATTATTTGTACTTACGTTTACGAGCTGCCTCTGATTTTTTCTTTCTCTTTACAGATGGCTTTTCATAATGCTCTCTTTTACGAACTTCCTGGATAACACCGTCACGAGAAGTTTGTCTTTTAAAGCGTCTAAGTGCGTTGTCAAGAGACTCGCCCTCTTTTACTTTAACTTCGCTCATTTATGTCCCTCCCTCCGAAATGTAGGGTTAATAATCAAATTAGTCTACCGACTAGACTGCTAAATTATATAACAAGAGTATTTTAAAGTCAATTGTTATTTATCCGTTTTTTCGTTGTAAACACTGACACTTGGGAATGCGAAAGATGCGCCATTCTTCTCAACTATATCTTTAATCTTGAAGTTGATATCCTCTTGAACTTTGAGGCTTGGATCAAGTGCAGTTGTCTTTGTGAAGTATAAAACTCTAATGTCCTGGCTTGAGTCGCCAAAGCCCTTAAATGCTACAAGTATGCGGTCTTGCTGGACTTCCCTGTGCTCCTCGAGCATAGTTTTAATGTCCTCAATTACATTTCGCAATGTTGCTGCATCGGCATCATATGTGAGACCGATTGTTGTATCAACATAGCGCTTGCTCATCCTTGTGCAGTTGGTAATTGGCTCGTCAACAAGCTTGGAGTTTGGCATCACAATTACCGTGTCGGCAACCGTCCTCACCCTTGTGCTGCGCATTGTTATATCCTCAACTGTACCCTCAACGGACGGAGTTTTGATATAGTCGCCAACATCAAATGGCTTGTCCGCAACAATTGAAAATCCTGCGAAGAGATTTGATGCTGTGCTCTGAGCTGCGAGTGAAAAAGTAAGACCGCCAAGTCCAAGACCTGTGATAAGTCCTGTGATGTTATAACCAAGTTCACTGATGATTACTACAACTGCCAAAGCAATGATAATAACCTTGAGCACATTGGCGATAAACTTAATAGCTACGGCGTTTGCGCGCTTGTTTGTCTCCTCCATTTTCATAATCTGTGAGGTGACAAATGGCGTGAAATTTACAAGCGCCCAAGTGATCAAAACTATGTTTGAGATCCTGAAAAGTTTGTTTATTAGTGCAACAACAGGAGCTGGGAATCCCATGATGAGAAAGCCCAAATAGAATCCAAAAATAAAGAAGAAAGTTTTTAATGGGCCTTGAACGGAGGTTCTAATACCCGCTCCAATTACAAGATTATTCTTAAAAATCTTTGTGAAAATATTTGAGATGTTCTTGGAGAGCCACTTCCTAAAAATGAGGAAGAGAATTATTACTATAACTCCCAAAATCATCTGAATATAGTTGTTTGAAACATAATTCACCGCATCTTGCCAAAACTGCTGTATGTTAGCAACAAAGCCAATATTTTCACTGGTTGTTTCAACAACTTCTTCTACTGCAATATCATTCATCAAGTTTCACCTTTATTTAACTACGATATTTACAAGACGACCTGGTACATAGAGTTCCTTAACGATTGTCTTGCCAGCTATTTCAGCAGCAACCTTCTCGTCTGCCTTTGCAAGAGCGATTACCTCATCGTTTGCAGCAGTTGTTGCTACCATGAGCTTTGCACGAATCTTGCCGTTAACCTGAGCTACGATTTCAACTGTATCGTCAACACACTTTGACTCATCCCAGTCTACCCAGCTGCCGCTTGCAAGCATGCCGCCGAAGCCCTGTGCTTCCCATGCTTCCTCAGTGATATGAGGAGCAAATGGATTGAGGATAGTAAGGAGTGCCTTGTACTCAGCAACGTTAATCTTGCCGTTGTCATAGATATCGTTAAGAAGTGCCATCATAGCAGCGATAGCTGTGTTGTACTTCATGCCCTCGATATCCTCTGATACCTTCTTGATTGTCTTGTTCATTGATACTTCAAGCTCTGCTGAGAACGCATCACCTGGCTCCAAGATATCCTGGAGAGCCCAAACTCTATCAAGGAAACGCTTACAACCCTTAACTGATGACTCAGACCAAGGAGCTGCCTTCTCATAGTCGCCCATGAAGAGTACATAGGTACGAAGTACGTCTGCACCATACTCATTAACAACATGTGGGTCAATTACATTGCCCTTTGACTTTGACATCTTGTCGCCGTCAGGACCTAAGATCAAGCCCTGAGCTGTACGCTTAGCGTATGGCTCCTTTGTTGGAACTTCGCCGATGTCATAAAGGAATCTATGCCAGAAACGTGAGTAGATCATATGACGGGTAACGTGCTCCATACCGCCGTTGTACCAGTCAACCTGACCCCAGTAATTGAGCTTATCCATAGATGCAAAACGCTCACTGTTCTGTGGGTCAATATAGCGGAGATAATACCAAGAAGAACCTGCCCACTGTGGCATGGTGTCTGTTTCACGCTTTGCGTCGCCACCACACTTTGGACACTTGCAATTTACGTATGATTCGATCTTGGCAAGTGGGCTCTCGCCATCCTGGCCAGGCTCAAACTGCTCTACTACTGGCAACTTAAGTGGGAGCTCCTCGTAAGGAACAGCAACCATGCCACAAGTTGGGCAGTGAACGATTGGGATTGGCTCGCCCCAATAACGCTGACGGTTAAATGCCCAGTCCTTCATCTTGTACTGAACGCCCTTTTCACCGCAGCCCTTCTGCTCGAGGACTGCAATCATCTTCTCGATAGAATCCTTCTTATTTGTAAGGCCATTGAGTTCACCAGAGTTTACCATCTCGCCGTCGCCTGTGTAGGCCTCAACTGAGATATCGCCACCCTTGATTACCTCAATAATATCAATACCAAACTTCTTAGCGAAGTCATAGTCACGCTGGTCATGAGCAGGTACTGCCATGATAGCGCCTGTGCCGTAACCCATCATTACGTAGTCAGCTACATAGATTGGGATCTCACGGCCATCAACAGGGTTGATGCCTGAAAGGCCATCAATCTTAACGCCTGTCTTTTCCTTTACAAGCTGTGTGCGCTCGAACTCTGTCTTCTTAGCGCACTCAGCACGGTATGCCTTGATCTCATCCATATTAGAGATTCTGTCAGCATATTTATCAATCATTGGATGCTCTGGAGCCATAACCATGAAAGTTACGCCATAGAGAGTATCTGGTCTAGTTGTATAGATTCTAAGCTGCTCGTTATCAGAGCCCTTAACATCAAAGTTTACGAAAGCACCAGTTGACTTGCCAATCCAGTTAACCTGCTGAAGCTTGATATTTGGAAGATAATCAACTTCCTCAAGACCCTCAAGGAGTTTGTCAGCATACTGAGTGATTCTAAGGTACCAAACGTCCTTTGACTTCTGAACGATATCGCTGTGGCAGATATCGCACTTGCCACCCTGTGAGTCCTCGTTTGAAAGGACAACCTTACATGATGGGCAATAGTTTACAAGAGCCTTGTCACGGAAAACAAGACCGTTCTCAAACATCTTGAGGAAAATCCACTGTGTCCACTTGTAGTAGCCTTCCTCAGTTGTATCTATTACACGATTCCAGTCGAAAGAGAAACCAACCTTCTTGAGCTGTGTTGAGAAACGCTCAATGTTCATGTCGGTAACCTGACGAGGGTGGATACCTGTCTTGATTGCATAGTTCTCTGTTGGGAGACCATAGGCATCAAAGCCGATAGGGAACAAAACGTTGTAGCCCTGCATACGGCGTTTTCTTGATACAACCTCAAGGCCTGAATAAGCCTTGATGTGGCCTACGTGCATACCAGCACCAGATGGATATGGAAACTCAACAAGTCCATAAAACTTAGGCTTGCTTGAACCATCCTCTGCGTGGAATACACCAGCTTCTTCCCACTTAGCTTGCCATTTTGGCTCTACTTCTCTAAAATCATACGCTTTCATTTATATTACTCCTCTATGGAAATTTCTTCTGCATCTGCCCAAAGCTTTTCAAGGTTATAGTGTTCACGTGCATCAGGGGTGAAGATATGAACTATAACATCGCCAGCATCTAAAAGCTGCCAGTCCTGCGCTTTGCCCTCAAGTTTTACATCCTCTTTTGCCTCTTGAAGTTTAAACTCAACTTCCTCGGCAAGGGACTTGACCTGAGTTGTTGAAGTACCGTTTGCAATTACAAAGTACTCCGTAAGAACTGTCAAATCGGCAATCTTTAAAACCTTGATATCAATTGCCTTTTTGTTGTCGAGTGCATCGACTATAAGTTTTACTTTTTCTGTCATTTTATGCGCCTCTTTAGTAATTGAAATATTTGCACACTTCATTGTATGCATCTATTGTATCCTGATTGATTACGCGGCCCTGTCGCAACAGGTCCTCAAGTGTGAAACGTGTACCAATAAGTATCGCTTCATTTATATCACGAAATGCGGCTTCTCGCACTTCATCAACTCCAGGATAGTCACGCTCATCTGAAATAAAATCAGCGATATAAATTATCTTTTCAAGCATCGTCATGTTTGCCTTTGCAGTAGTGTGATACTTGATAGCTGAGACCATCTCTGGATCATCGATTCCAAGTTCATCTCTAATGAAAGCAGCACCTGCAGGTGCGTGCCAAAGTTTAGGTGTTGCAACAACTACCTCTGGGATATCAGGGAACCTGAGCATATATCCCTTCTGTTCCTCTTCTGGGGAATTCTTCTCTATGTCGTGAAGCAGGCCACAAATATATGCCCGCTCCTCGTCTTCGCCATATCGCTTCGCAAGCTCTAGCGCTGCGGTTGCAACATTAAGCGAATGATTGAATCGTTTCTCCTGGAGCTTAGCCCTTAGGATTTCAACGAATTCATCTTTACGTTCCATCATAGATAAAGTCCCCCTGATTCAATGTATTCTAGAGTCTCTGGTGTTACCAGGCCCTCAATAGATTCACCATTTTTTCTCTTTACCCTAATCTCAGTTGAGGAGAGTTCAATCGGCTCGATTGGCAAGAACTGAATCTTGCCCTCTTGATACTCCGCAGGGAAGTACTCCTTTGCGTACGCCTCTAAATCCTCAATATCAACTTCGTCACTTCTAACCGTCGACACTATAGTGCAGTAATCGAGAATACCTTTTGGCTTATGCCAAGAGTGAAGTGACAGCAACATATCGTCGCCACACAAAAAATAAAACTGTGCTTTTTTATAAAGTCCTTTGAGTTCAATCAAGGTGTCATAAGTATAACTCTTGCCTTGACGCTCAATTTCAATATCGCTTATCTCATAGACAGGGTCAGAGAATGTGCGACGGCACATCTCCATTCTGTCATTTGGTGGCACAAGGTCAGGGGTGGCCTTATGCGGCGGAACAAAAGTAGGAATAATAAGCATACGGTCAAGCTCATACTCCGCCACAAACTTTGAAACAATATTAAGATGTCCAACATGTGGAGGATTATAAGTTCCACCAAAGATGCCTATTTTCTCCATTTGTCCTTATCGTACCTTCCACCGTAATTATTGCCGGCAGCATCCTTCTTTGCTTTCTTGATATTAGCTGCCTTCTTGATAGCTTTCTCATGAAGTGGCTCGCTGTAACGATAGAGGATAATTACTCCACCGATAACACCGATTACATCAGCGCCTGTCTTAGCACTGAGTTTGTCTGCTACTTCTTAACCTTGATGAGTTCCTTGGCATCAAGTACTTCCTCAGTCTGAGCAACTACGGCTTCTGTTACGCCGTACTTGCCTATTTGAAATGCAGGTGTCAAGTTATGAGCATCTGCTCTGAATTTTGCTCTTTCTTTACTAGTCATTACAAAACCTCGTTTAAAATGTCACACATTTTATGAAGCGCTCTGCTTCTATGGCTAAATGTATCCTTTACAGCTGGGTCTGTTTCACCAACCGTCTTTTCTCCTGGCTCGGCGCCTTCAACGGCACCTGCTTCTGCATTGATAAGGACGAGCGGGTCATAACCAAAACCGTTGGTGCCCCTCTCCTCAAAGCCAATGTGGCCAAAGCAATAGCCCTCTGCAGTAAACTTTCTACCGTCAGGCATTACACAGGCGATGGCACATGTGTAATGTGCTGTTCGCTCCTTAAGTGGAATGCCATCAAGTTCGCGCAGCAACTTTAAGTTGTTTGCCTTGTTCTTGTCCAACTTGGCGCCCGCCTCATCTCCGCTATACCTTGCGGAGTAGATGCCAGGTGCGCCACCAAGTGCATCAACACAGATGCCTGAGTCATCAGCAAGAGTTGGCAAACCAGAAAATGCTGCGCCTGCCTCAGCCTTGAGCAGTGCGTTCTCTATAAATGTTGTTCCTGTCTCATCAACCTCTGGCAGCTCAAGGCCAAGTTCATGAGGCATTTTTATTTCTATACCAAGAGGACCAAGAATCCTTGAAAACTCTATCATCTTGTCCTTGTTGGATGTAGCGATTAAAAAGATCATCCTTCGTATTCTCCTGAACCAAAGAGTCCGCTGAAGAAGCCCTTCTTTTTCTTTGGCTCTTCAACTGGCTTCTGCTCTTCAACAACTGGCTCCTCAATTGGTTCTTCTTCAATTGTTTCCTCAGGAGTCTCTGATGGTTCCTCAGGAATTGGTTCTTCTATTGGTTCATCAACTGGCTCATCTTCGATTACAACAGTCTC
>JAUNQL010000014.1:0-4401 GCA_030536195.1 Clostridia bacterium
ACAGTAAATGCACATGCCTTGGTGATTGGAGTGATAGTCTTTCTCATAATAATGAGCTTTACTACTCCAGATAAAAGTATGGCCAGATAAAGTGCTAGACCTGGTATACCGGTGTACATGCCAATTTGTAAGAACATGTTGTGCGAACTAAATCCAACACCCTGTAAACCGAAGCCAAAGAAAGGCGAAACTTTGATGAACTTCCAAGCGGTTATCCAAAGCTTTCCTCGAGAGGATCCAACCGCACCAATTTCTGTATCAGTAGAATCGTCTTCTATGAGAGTGCCTACATCGCCAAACATTGAAACGAAGTTGTTGATTACGTTTTCACAGTAGAGACAGCTGATTGCTGAGATTAGGACAAATGCTCCAAGAGCGAGAAGAGGAAGTTTCTTGTTCTCCTCCCTATTGATGAATGACCAAATGACAGCAAATATCAATGTCAATGTAACAGCAAGGTATGCGCCCATGGTGTTGTTAAGTATGAGCATGTTTGTAAGGATTGCGAAAGCTGCTAAGTAAACAATCTTTTCAATCTTGTTCTTAGAATGCTCAAGGAAATATGCATTGATAATTAATGCAACGGAGAGGTGATAGCCCATCTGGTTGGTGTTGAAGTACACGCCTTGATAGTGGAAGCAGTTCGTTGCTTCATTGGTAAACATATTGAAAAACTTTGGACTATCAATAATAGATAGGATTGAAATAAATAGAGTCATGGCCATAAATACTTTGCCAACGGCCAAGGCATATTTCTTATCTGAACCAATTATCAATCCTAGTAATATCATTCCAAAGTAAGCGAGATAGACAGAAGCGCTGTCTGACATTGGAACAAAACCAAAGAGGGAGAGTGTCACAGTCTCAGATTGTGCCGTGCAGACAATGCACCATATTCCGAAGAGAAACATAAAGATAAATGGCACTTTATATATTTTAACTTTTCCCAAGTAATAAGTTCCAAGAAGTATTCCGATTGCGCCTGGAATATAAAGGAACATAAGCCAGATTCTGTAACTGACAGATCCCAAAACGTCAGTATCGTTTAGGAGCAGTTCAAGCGCAGGGAAGCAAATAAAGAGACACGCAGAAACTGCGGCTAAGATCTTAGTCCTTTTCATTGTGTGCCTCCTCATACTGTCTGTCTACATAGTCTTCAAAATGCTTAGAGTTTTGAAGGAACACACGATAGTTTATTGTATATTTAGCTTCTCTTCCTGCTTTGTAGTATGTATTAGGAATCCACTGTACTACTGAGGCAATAATGATAAAAACGGCCGCTGCAACAGCAAGTATAGAAGATATAGTTTCTTTAACTTTTTTCATAATTTCGCCTCTTTATAGTTGCTCGAAATCAAGTTCAGCAAGGTTTTCGGTATAGATATCTGCAAGGGGAATGATTTCATCCTTGTGCTTTGATGACCACTTGTCGCAAATTGCGATGAGCGGGTAGCCGGCGGCATTTACTGTCTTGATTGGTGTCAATGTATCCTCAAAGACATAGGTCTCTGATTTGTCGGTGCCGAGGTAGGCAAGCGCTGCATCAAATATGACAGGAACTTTTTTATCAGCCCCTACTTCGGTACATGTGAATATCTTCTCAAAATATTTCATGATGCCAACTCGTGTTAGAGCAGCCTCAACAAGATGACGGTCTGTTGCGGTTGCAACGACCATGCGAACACCGTGCGATGAGAGCATCTCAAGGCACTCTACAACACCAGGTTTTACTGGCACTTCGTGATAGTAGCCATGCTCAACTGATGCATTGACCTCCTCAATAAACTCATCGACACTGATATCGATGAGGCCGTGGTCAATGAAATATTGTCCGAGCTCTGGTAAAAGCATGAGTTTTGTCTCACGCTTGATGTCCTCTGTATATTCAATACCCTTTGATTCTAGGTAGCGTGGACCGATATCGATCCAGAGGTACATAGAATCAAGGAGGGTACCATCCATGTCAAAAATTGCAGCCTTAATTGACACTGCAGTCACCGCCTATTAAATATCTATAAATCCAAATCCGCCCATTTGATTTCCGAAAGAGTCCATTTCTGGGTGGTCATTTAAAAATTCTGCTTCTTCCTCTTCGGTAAGCTCATAGTAAGGAATCTCCTCTATAGCTTCCATCTTGAGGATCTTGCTCCAAAGGCTTGGAGTGATGCGGACCGTGTAGCCGCATCCGCTTGGTGTGAGCCACTCGGCCATTGAGGCCTCTGGGAGGGCGAACATACTCATGATGCTCATAATAACGCCACCGTGCGTTACTATAGCAGCCTCTGTGACGCCCGTTTTAAAGAGGCCTTCAACGATTTTCTGGAAAGCGGTAGAAACTCGCTTTCCAAAATCGGCGTTTGACTCACCAAATGGCGGAGCCTCCTCCGGTCCGCCAGATAGCCAAGCTGTAAAGAGCTCGTTGTCCTTTAAATCGTCAGCTGTTTTGCCTTCCCAGTCACCAAAGTCATATTCACGAAGCTCGTTGATTACGATTGGGTTTTGACCTGGGTAGAGGATTTCACAGCTTTCAAGGCAACGCTTGAGCGGACTTGAAAAAACCGCACCTACGTCAGGATATGTCATGGCCTCTTTCATTTCTTTGAGCTGTTCGATGCCCTCTTTGCAGAGTGGGACATCGGTCTGACCGATGTAGGTTCCTTCAAAGTTATCCTGAGTTAAACCATGCCTAATAAGATGAATTTTGTAGGTTTTCATAGTTGCCTCCGAGTATAATTTTTAGTATAATAAAACTCCAAAATGTGGGAAATAATTACAATTAGTATAAATGGGGTGGCAAAATGCCAGATAAAATTAGTAAGGATTATTCACATATCTTCGCGACTAGACTGATGGAACTTCGTAAGGACAAGAAGATTAGCCAAAAGCAAGCTGCCAAGGACCTGGGTATTTCCCAGGCACTCTTGTCCCACTACGAGAATGGTGTGCGTGAATGTGGTTTGAACTTTGTAGTACGTGCTGCAAACTATTATAACGTAAGTTGCGATTTCTTGCTAGGAAATTCTAAAAGTACTGTAAATCTTGATAAAGATACCAAAATTCTCGACATTGCAGAGGACGAAGTAATGTCAACGGACACAATAGTTCGTGCTGCGATTTCCCTTGGTACCAAGGTACAAAAGGATGAGGAGATATTTAAGTATTTAACAGAGGTTTATGCAATCTCAACCTATCTTGTCCTCTACGCAAGCATCAAAAAGGGCTTGGTGCCAAACTCATGGCTTGAGGACAACCTCTTAAATCCAGATGTTGCAACTTACCTTGCAAACTGTCTTGGCGTTACAACAAGAAGCCTTAAGTGGGGACCAAAGAGAACCACCAAGGAGAGGAAGCCACAGTGCGTGGAAACAGTATCCTCTTGGACAAATGACTATCTAAATTTAAGTATTGCAAGTCTCCTTTAACACAAGTGAAAACGGGTAGCGGTTACGCTACCCGTTATTTTTATGAGCATGCTTCCTTGTACATCTCAATGTAGAGGTCAGCTGATTTTGCCCAGCTGTTGTCGCACTTGAGAGCACGTGTTACAAGTGTACCCCACTTTTTCTTGTCGTTGTAGTAGAGGTCGATTGCACGGTTGATTGCCCAGTGCATGTCCTGTGCATTGTATGTCTTGAATGTAAATCCGTTGCCTTTGCCGTCACCGCAGTCGGTGATGGAATCCTTAAGTCCGCCTGTTTCACGTACGATTGGGATTGTACCGTAGCGAAGGGCGATCATCTGTGAGAGACCGCAAGGCTCACTCTTGGATGGCATGAGGAACATGTCGGCACCAGCATAAATCTGGCGAGAGAGTGCGGAGTCAAATTTGAGCTCTAAGCGGAACTTGTCCGGATGACGAGTAGCGAGGCCACGGAAGAAGTCCTCGTACTCTGTATCACCTGTTCCCAAAACTACAAAGCGAACCTCTGTTGTGTCTAGGAGATTATCGACCATATTGATGATAAGATCGAGACCCTTGTGAGAAACAAGGCGAGAGATTAAAGCAATAATTGGTACCTCTGGCTTGTGATCAAATCCAAGTATGTCTTCAAGATCAGCCTTGCACTTTGCTTTACCTGTTTTTGAAGAGGCAGAGAAGTGGTGCTTTAATGCCTTGTCTGTCTGTGGGTCATAGCTGTCAACATCGATGCCGTTTAAGATACCTGTAAGTTTCCAATAGCTCTTCCAAAGGATGCTATCGAGACCATGGCTGAACCAAGGGTCGAGGATCTCATTGGCGTAAGTTGGTGAAACAGTTGTAACTTTGTTACAGCATTCAATAGCGCTCTTGGAGAAGTTGACACAACCATCAAAATCAATGAGTGAATAATCTGGTGGTGAGATGCCAATTACTTCGTTTAAGAGTTCGTAGCCATAGACGCCTTGATATTGAATGTTGTG
>JAUNQL010000014.1:4501-13841 GCA_030536195.1 Clostridia bacterium
AAGATAGTAAGTTACTCCATTTGCCTTTGCTTCAAAAACGCCGCAATACTGTGAACGCCAAGCAACAGGCACTTCGAAGTGGAAGAGAAATTTCATCTTCTTTCGTTGCTTTTCATCAATGCACTCGTAGAGAGGGAGTACGACACGTACGTCCTCGCCCTTTTCGACGAGTGCTTTTGGCAATGCGCCAGCAACTTCACCAAGTCCGCCACTTTGAGCGAAAGGTGTAGCTTCACTTGAGGCAAATAAAATTTTCATGTGTATCCTCCATAGGGGATTAAACCGTAGTTCCCTTACTGATAAAGATTGGGTACGATTCATCACCCGACAAATTCTTGTTTGGTGTAACAACAGCATTTTTGTCTGTGATTACGGCGTTGAGGTTTGAGTTGGTGTCGATAACTGTGCCCTGCATGAGGATAGAGTTTTTAACAACTGCTCCGCGCTCAACTTTTACATCACGGAAGAGGATGCTGTTTTCAACAGTACCTTCGATTACGCAACCGTCCGCAATAAGAGAATTTGATACTTTGGCATCAAGTCCATAAGTTGCAGGGACGTTGTCGCAAATTTTTGTATCGATTGGCTTGCTTGGATCGAAGAGAGCTTTGCGGTTATCCTGATTTAAGAGTTCCAAGTTTGCCTTGTAGTAGGTTTTGAGCGAATCAATCATTGCTGAGTATCCAGTGATTGGGTAACCATAAACCTTGAGGTTTGAAAGGTTTGCCTGGATAACGTCACGCTCAAAAGATGTGTAGTTATGAGCGATAGCGTTACGAACGAGATAGAGGAGCAATGACTTTCTCATCAAGATAATATTAAATGAGTAATTTGCTTCAACACCAGCATCAGCGCCGTTTGAGATTGAAATCTCATTGATGCGCTTGTCGTCGCCGATAGCAAAGAGCATAAGGTCGGAAAGGGCAGGAGCCTTGCCGTGCTTATATACAATTGTGATATCGGCTTCCTTTTCGGTATGGAACTTGAAAAGGTCGCGGTAGTTGATGTTGTAGAGCGTATTTGTGTCAGTCATAAGTACGTATTCCTGACGAGACTTATTTAAAAAGTCAGAGATACTGTAGAGTGATGAAAGTCTAGTATCGTGTCCAATCATCGCACTACTTGTGTTGTATGGAGGAAGGATAAACATGCCTTCACGCTTGCGTGCGAGGTCCCATGGCCTTCCTGAGCCGACATGGTCAACGAGGGACTGGAAGTTGGTCTCTGTGATGATACCAACCTGAGTCATTCCGGCATTAACCATGTCTGATAGTGGGAAGTCGATCATCCTATATCTTCCACCGAAAGGAACGGAAGCGGATGTACGGATAGATGTAAGCTCACCATTAGCATTTGGGCCGTAGCTCTGTGCGTGGATGATGCCAAGTACGTTATTCGCTCTCATCTTATGCTTCCTCCTTTTCGCTAATCATTGATTTTGCAGGTACTTTTGCTTTGGCCTCAATAGTTACGTTTTCACCAATAACTGTGATGCCCCATTCGCCCTCTTTGCAATCCTGTTCACGAGCGCCTACCTGAGCGTTTTCCTCAATTACGGCATTCTCGGCAACGATTGCGTACTGAACGATGGCTCCCTTTTTGATTACAGAGCCAGGCATGACAATTGAGTCGCGAACTACAGCTCCGTCCTCAACAGTTACATTTGCAAAAAGTACAGAGAAGTCAACGTCACCCTCAATCTCACAGCCCTCTGCTATCATTGAGTTGCGAACTCTTGCGCGAGAGGAGATGTACTGTGGAGGTGCACTTGGGCTTCTTGCATAGATTTTCCAAGTTGGGTCATCGAGGTTGATCTCAGCCTCTGGTGAGATGAGGTCCATGTTGGCAGTCCAGAGGCTGTCGATTGTTCCAACGTCTCTCCAGTAGCCGTTAAATGGATAAGCAACCATCTTTTCACCAGCGCTATGCATTGCTGGGATGACGTCCTTACCAAAGTCGTTTGATGAGCCCTCTTTTGCCTCATCGTCAATGAGGTATTGACGGAGCTTCTTCCATGTAAAGATGTATACGCCCATTGATGCTTTGTTGCTGCGTGGGTTTGCTGGTTTTTCCTCAAACTCTTTGATAGTTCCGTCATCATTGACAATCATGAGGCCAAAGCGAGATGCTTCTTCCCAGTCAACCTCGAGCATTGCGATTGTACATGCTGCTTCCTTTTCCTTGTGGAAAGCAAGCATCTCGCCGTAGTCCATCTTGTAGATATGGTCACCGGAGAGAATTGCAACATACTCTGGGTCATACTTATCTATAAAATTAATATTTTGATAAATAGCATTGGCTGTGCCCTTGTACCATTCGGTACCCTCTATCTGCTGATAAGGAGAAAGGATGTGAACGCCGCCGTCTGTACGGTCGAGGTCCCATGGCTCGCCATTGCCAATGTAGTCATTGAGTTCAAGTGGCTGATACTGTGTCAAAACACCAACTGTGTGGATGCCTGAATTGACACAGTTTGAGAGTGGGAAGTCGATAATCCTGTACTTTCCACCAAATGGTACTGCAGGCTTGGCAATTTTTTTTGTAAGGATGCCGAGACGGCTGCCTTGGCCACCCGCAAGTAGCATTGCAATGCATTCATTTTTTCTTGCCATGATTATTCTCCTTTACTTTATCTTCTTAAGGAAGATTGCCGAGTTGCCGGCAAGGTTAACCTTGAGACTGTTGTTTTTCTTGTGCATAGCGACTTCGACTGTTTTAACTTTGCCGCTTGTGCTGTAACCGGTGCCGCCAAAGTGTGGCTCATCGGTGTTGAAGATTACTTCGTATGTACCAGGCTCGGCACCGCAGAGGTAATCCTCACGATTGACTTTGGTGAAGTTGAGAATTGCATAAATCGCTTCACCTTTGTCATTTAGTCGCTTGAAAGCAAGGACAGAGTTGCAGTTGTCATCTGGAATTATCCATTCAAAGCCTTCCCAACTGTAGTCAATCTCCCAAAGTTCGGAGTGGTCCTTGTAAAATTTATTAAGTGCCTTGGTGAACTCTTGGGTTTTCTTGTGCATGTCGTACTCAAGAAGTCCCCAGTCAAGTTCGTCGCCGTAGTCCCACTCCTTAAACTGGCCAAATTCTGAGCCCATGAAGAGGAGCTTCTTGCCAGGGTGGGCATACATATATGCGAGCATTGATCGAAGTCCTGCAAATTTTTCCTGATACTCAACTGGATTGTCAGGATTGCCTGGATGCTTGTTGATCAGTGAGCCTTTGCCGTGAACAACTTCATCGTGTGAGATAGGGAGGATGAAGTTTTCAGAAAAGGCGTAGAAGAATGAGAAGGTGAGACAGTCGTGGTTGTACTTCCTTGAAAGTCCATCAAGGTTGAAGTAGCGAATGACGTCATTCATCCAGCCCATATTCCATTTGAAATTGAATCCTAGAGCCTTGTCGTCGAGGTTAGTTGGCTTGGTAACGTTTGGCCAAGCGGTGCTCTCCTCGGCTATGACCATAACGTCATCGTGCTCGCGGAAGACATTTTCGTTGAGTTTTTTGAGGAAGGCTACTGCCTCAAGGTTTTCAACGCCGCCGTTGATGTTTGGCGACCACTCGCCGTCGTCACGGTCGTAATTTAGATAGAGCATTGATGCCACTGCATCAACGCGAAGGCCATCGATGTGATATTTATCGAGCCAGAACATAGCGTTTGAAACGAGGAAACTCTGAACTTCGTTTCGACCGAAGTCGAAAACTTTGGTGCCCCAAAGTTTGTGTTCGCCCTTTCTGGCGTCGGCGTACTCGTAGCATGGCTCGCCGTCAAATTCGTAAAGTCCACACTCGTCCTTTGGGAAGTGTGCTGGCACCCAGTCCAAAATGACGCCGATGTCATTTTGATGGCAGGTATCGATTAGATACATAAGGTCATCCGGCGTGCCATAACGAGAGGTTGCTGCATAGTAACCGCAGACCTGGTAACCCCAGGAGCCGTCAAATGGATATTCTGAAAGAGGCATGAATTCGATATGGGTGTAGCCCATATCTTTGACATAAGGAACAAGTTCATCAGCAAGTTTGCGATATGAGAAAGTGTTGCCGTCGTCAAAGCGGCGCCAAGAACCTGCGTGGACCTCATAGATATTGACTGGAAGGTCGTAGACACGTGATGTGGCGCGCTTTTTAAGCCAGGCCGAATCGCTCCACTTGTAGGAGTCAATATCATAGAATTTAGTCGCTGTTCCTGGACGAGTCTCCATATGGTAGCCATATGGATCGCTCTTTAAAATCATACGGCCATTTTGAGCTTTCACTGCATACTTGTAGAGTGAAAACTCTTCAATTTGGCCTGTGATTTCAACTTCCCATAAGCTGTCGCTTATCTTGTACATCGGATGCTGACGTTCATCCCATCCGTTGAACTCGCCAACAACGCTGACTGCACTCGCGTGCGGCGCCCATGTGCGAAAGACGACGGTGTCGTCATCGATGCGATGGGAGCCAAGCATCTCATACGACTTGGCGTTGTTGCCCTGGTGGAAGAGATATACAGGATAGTCTAAATTTGGTCTGTTCTCTTGCATATGTCCATCCTCTTCTAATAGAAAAATACGTAGTTATACAAAATAAATTTTACCAAAAAATGGTCTGCCATTCAAGTAGTTTCGATGAATTTTCTAACTATATTTTACAAAAAATCGTGAAAAATATAACGTTCTTTTGTGCAAAATTGTTAAAAAGTTGCAATATACGCAACATTTAGTGGTTTTTACCAATTTCAGACACAAAATTTAGATATTTTTTTGGTTTTTTGAAAAATAATGGTTGCAAATCCCTTTATAATAATATATAATTCTTTTGATAGTAGATATTTTTCTGCTCGGAAAATGAACTTTCAGAAAGTGAGGATTCTTGAAATGGATGAAAGAAGACGTACCATTTCTTCTGAGGAACAGATGATTGGCGAGGCTTTGATGCGTGTATCAAACACACTCGAAGCACAGCGCCTCACAAAGTCCTTGGACTATCAAGAAAAACTTAGATCACGCTCAAACATTAGACTTATCATCGCAATCATTTGCTTGTTCGTAGCAATGATGATGATGGTTATCAGCGGAGCTCTCCTTTTCGTACTTTGGAGATACGCTGATCCAGTACTCGACACAGTAATGCCATTCCTTAAGGGAATGATGGGTGACTTCGGCGTTATTTGGGACGGCCTTGTTGAGACATTGTCTTACGTTCCTGTAATGGTTGAACAGCTCACAAGACTCCTCGAGCAAGTTATCATTATGCTTGAAGGCATCAACTCAATCGACCTTGCTGGTCTTATGGGTATGCTTTCTAAGATGCTCGGCGGTCTTATGACAATGGTTGACAACCTTGTAGCTGACCTTAAGCCAATGCTTGATGCAATCGGCAACATGATTAAGGACTTCGCTGCTAACGGTCTTGACCTTGACAAGCTTATCACTGACCTTCTTGGTCCTGATGCAGCTGCTAACATCTCAGCATTCACACAGGGTCTCCTTCAGGTAATGGGCAACATGGGCACACAGCTCGGTGACCTTTCAGAAGGACTTGTACCTATGGTTAAAGAATTAGCTGGTATGATGGAAGCTGGTAGTAGCATGATCGGCGACATCACAGCTGGTATCGAAGCTGCTGACGGTTCATCAATGTCTGCTGCAACAACAGATTTCCTTAACAGCCTTCCTGGCTTTGTAGAAGAGGGTAAGAACACTGTTGAAGGTTTGACAGATGTTATGGGTGCAATTTCAATTGATCCATCTGAAGTTTCCGCAACTATGGATACACTTGGTGATGCACTTAAGGGTATGGTTGATGGACTTGCAGGTATTGCAGACCTTCTTGGAAGGATTGGTAAGTTATTAGGTTAACTTTAACCGCCAATTTTGTTTAATCTTGAGCAGATTATCTAATAAATTCGGCCCACACCGTTCGGTGTGGGCCATTGGTCTTTTTAGAGGTATTGAGTATATAAGTATTATATATAATAAAATTAATAATATTTTATACCTATTTTAAGAATTCTGTGTTATCATATTGGCGTTAAAAAAGGAGGCATTTATGAGAACTTTTAGAAAAATGCTTTGTTTGGTGCTAAGCCTTATTCTCATATTGGGAATTGCTGGCACAGCCATGGTAGCTTTTGCAGCAGAGGAGGAAGAGAAACAGCCTGCTGAAATAACTACAAGTTTTGTAAACCCAAATGGTAGAGTACTCAGTGTTGCGAAATATGGCAACAAGCGCCTTTATCCAGCAAACTCAATAGAGGGTATTAACAACTGTATTGAGATGGGTGTGGATGCTGTAACTGTCAGTGTACAGGAGACTAAGGACAAGCAACTTGTTTTGCTCTCTGGCACAGACCTTTCCAAGCTCTGCGTGAGCAAGGCGGATGGCAAGACAGCCGTTGCCGGCAAGGTTTCAAATTGTACTCTTGAGGATATTCAAAATAACTATTGTCTTAAAGCCGACAACGGCGGTGAAGAGGGTGTGGCAACAACCTATGGAGTTGCATCTCTTGCGAACGCTATAAGCGCCGCTAAGGACAAAATACTTATCATCGTAAACAACGGTTGGAAGTATGCTGATCAGATTAATGAGGTAGCAAAGAGCCTTGATGCTTGTGACACTGTTATCCTTAGAGGCGCTAAAGATACAGACAAGATATCAAAGTATGTTACCAAGTATGGCACATCAGCTTGTCGTGTAATTGCAACTTTCGATGTAGATAACGACAAGGGCAATGCCAAGGACTATATTGGCAAGGCATTGGACGCTGGTGCATACATCGTTGAGCTTAAGGCTGAGGGTGGAATGGCAAGCATCTTTAATGCTTCTCCACTTGAGAAGTTTAAAGATAAAGGCCGTGCAATGATTAGTACAACCAAGAGCAACCTCTGTGGTGACAGAGAGGACAGACAGGCTTCTTGGGAGGAACTTATTGACCTTGGCTACAGCATGATTGAAACTGATTATCCAAGAGAACTTGCATCATATTTAAAGCAGATTGAGACATATCGTACAGAACTCACATCGCTTATTGCGACAGCTCAGGGCATTGAAACTTCAATCTATACCAAGGACTCTGTTAAGGTCTTAGAGAAGTCACTTGAGGAAGCAATCGCTGTGTCATCTGAGGGCTGTAAGTCGCTTAACGACCTTGATACAGCACGCTATCACATCCAAGAGGCACTTGATGATTTGGAGATCTCTGACGGCAATGATAGGGCACATCTCTCAACTTGGGTATGGCTCCTTATCATAGTTGGCGCAATTGTTGTACTCGCACTTTTAGGCCTCTTTATTACAAAGAAGATTAACAAGAAGCGCACAGAAAAGCGTCGCTTTGAGAGGTTCAAGAAGACATTTAAGAGTGAGGTTCCAACAGAGAACGATGAAACCCTCACAACTAATATAGCAGAGGACGAGGAGTCCAATAGAGGCCTCACAGAAGAGGAGCTTGCAGCAGCTGCAGAGCCATTGGAAGAAGCCCCACAGGAGGAGCCTGCTGTTGAAGAGGCGTCTGCTGATACAGAAACTGAGGTTGGCGAAGAGGAACCTGCTGATTCAATATCTGTTGAAGAAGTTTCTGAGGAAACACCGGTTGAACCAGTGGAGGAACCTGTAGCTGATACTCCAAAGATTGAGATAATTGAACTTAAGTTTGATGAGGCTCAGGATACAGTTGAGGAGCCAGTTGTGGAGGAGAAAACTCCACAGTCACTCTCTGAGATGTTGAATTTGGAAACTCAAGAGGAAAAAACAGAAGAATAAAAATAAGGATCGCTTCAAATGAAGCGATCCTTTTGCTTTATCTTTTAAGCTTGTATGCCTTTGTTGTAGGTTGCGCCTACGATCTTGTTACGGCCAGTTTCCTTGGCAACGTAGAGGTTGTCATCGGCAACCTTGATGAAGTCCTCTGTGGTCTTGATGGAGACTGAGAGTTCTGCTACACCGCCACTGATTGTTACTGGGCGATCGATCTCTGGAGCAACTTTCATAGCGCCGAATTTCTCGCGAATTTCGTTTGCACGGGAAATTGCTGTGTTCTCAGTTGCACCTGGCATTACGAGGATGAACTCCTCACCACCGTAACGGGAAACGATGTCGTAGTCACGACAACTCTTCTTGAGGATGTCAGCAACTGCTTTGATAACTTCGTCGCCAACGAGATGACCATAGTCATCGTTGATGCGTTTAAACTTGTCTATATCGAACATTACGATTGCAATGCTGCGGTTGTCAGCTCTGCAAGTTGCAATGCTGCTCTCAAGGTAACGGATAAGGAAACGTCTGTTGTATGCGCCTGTGAGTGGGTCCTTAACGCTGAGTTCCTCCATCTGAGCGAGGAGCTTGTCAGAACGAAGCTGCTGTGCCTCAAAGTTGCGAGCAAGGACCTTAACAAGGATTGCAATACACAGTGAGCAAACTATAAGGTCAAGGATTGTATCAAGGTATTCATTGCCGTGATATACAACAAGTGACTGGGTTAAATCAGCAAGACCAAACCAGTTCTGTGCCTCGGCAGAAATTAGCAGTGCATACCAGATAAAAGCAAAGGTTACAAGAATACCAGCCTTCTTGGTGTCGTTGAGCATCAATACGGAGAATACTACCGCTACAACGAAGTAGAGAGTCATGCTACTCTTGATACCACCAAGTGTTATGTAGAGGAGTGGCATGATAAGGAAGTTCATACCAAATGCTACAAGGCCTATTAATACATCAACATTTTTGATAACCTTGGAAAGTGGATAGAGTGAGAGGCATGTAACTGTACAAATAATACAAGCCCAGATACCGATGTTTGAGTTGTCACCAGCTGTGGATCCACTAATTAAGTTTGCGAGTGTTGCAAGGAGAGAGAAGAATGGTGCGCCTACACAAACGATGTTGAAGAACTTAGTTTTGATAGGTACGTCTTCACCAAAAAGTTGCTCTCTAAAATTCCTAATCCAATCTAACATTGTTTACGCCTTCTATTCTGAAGATCCTTTCCAGATAATCTTGTTTCGACCAGTTTCCTTTGCAGTGTAGAGATGTTCATCTGCTGCTGCGATGAACTCCTCAACCGTCTTGTATGTTGTTACATAACTTGCAACACCACCGCTGACAGTTACAGGTCTGTCAATTGCCTCTGAGAAAGAGGATGCTTCTACTTTTGCTCTGATTTGTTCAGCACGAGCGTATGCTGTTTCCTCGGATGCGCCTGGCATTACGAGGATAAATTCCTCGCCGCCGTAACGTGCAACTACGTCGTAGTTTCTGCAACTCTGGAGGAGTACGCCTGCGAAGCCCTTGATGACCTCATCTCCTACGAGATGGCCAAAGTCATCGTTTACACGTTTAAATTTATCGATATCAA
>JAUNQL010000126.1 GCA_030536195.1 Clostridia bacterium
ACGGGTGAGGTCCTCCAACCTGATCTACCTCAACGAGGTCCTCTGCGAAGAGCTCGGCACCAGACTCATCAAAAGGTGTTGCAGGAACACATGATGGAAGCATGATGCTGACATTGAGTGGGAGTCCCTCACTCATAGCAATCATATATTTGATACCAGGAACGCCACAGACATTTGCGATCTCGTGTGGGTCGGCAAAGATAGTTGTTGTTCCGTGAGGAAGGCTTACCTTTGCAAGCTCTGCTGGTGTGAGCATTGTGCTCTCGATATGGATGTGTCCATCAATAAAACCAGGGCACAAAACCTTGCCAGTTACATCTACAACTTTATCGGCTTCATCATCAGCATAGTCACCTACACCGATAATCTTGCTGCCCTCTAAAAGGACATTTACCTGCTCGATAGTATCTGTAAAAACGTTTACGATTTTTCCGTTCTTAAGTAATGTCTTCATAAGCTATTTCTTCAACCTCGCGATCACAGCAAATATAAATGGCGAAAATGATAATCCAATAATTATCAAAACAAAGGATTCAAAAAACCACGCAGGAACAACTGCTGCCTGAGCAATAATCATATACATTCCAGTGAAGTAGAGCGCAAATACAAGCGCCATAACCTCAAGCATTACCTTAACTGCACTGCGGACAAGCTGTCCGTCCTTGAGTGGTATATTCCAAAACTTTGGCATGAATGCTGTGGCAACTGTTACACCAACCAATATCGCCTCTAAAACGACGACGCTGTAGATTTTATACTTGTCATCAAAACCGTCTATTTCTCCATTTAATCCAAAATGAATTGGTATCATTGCTGGGATAGAGTCCCAGTAATAAAGCAAATAGACAAGGCCCCCGACAAATACAAGTGCTGTAAGCGTAACGAGGAACCAGTCGAAATATGTCCTGCGCATTAAATCACCTCTGCGTTAAACTCTGTCCTTTACCTCACCCTGAATCTTATCAAGGAAAGCATCAAGTGGCATTGTCTCTGTCTCACCTGTGTCACGGCTACGTACTGCAACAGTACCAGCCTCTGACTCCTGTGGACCAAGGACAAGCATGTATGGTACGCGTTCAACCTGCTGAGCTTCACGAATCTTGTAACCAACCTTTTCGTTACGCTCGTCGATCTCTACGCGGAAACCTGCTGCTTTAATCTTCTCATAAACTGCCTCTGAGTAATCGTTTGTCTTCTCAGAAACTGGGATAACCTTAACCTGAACTGGTGCAAGCCATACTGGGAACTTACCAGCAAAGTGCTCTGTGAGGATACCGATGAAACGCTCGATAGAACCGAAGCATACACGGTGGATCATGATTGGGCGCTGTGGCTTGCCCTCTGAGTCGATGTACTCAAGATCAAAGTTGAGTGGCATCTGGAAGTCGAGCTGGATAGTACCGCACTGCCATGTTCTGCCAAGGCAGTCCTCAAGATGGAAGTCGATCTTAGGACCATAGAAAGCGCCGTCACCCTCATTGAGGATGTATGGCATGTTGAGCTTTTCAAGTGCTCCGATAAGACCGTTTGTTGCTGCCTCCCAGTCCTCGTCAGAACCCATAGAGTCCTCTGGACGAGTTGAGAGCTCAACAAAGTACTTAAAGCCGAACTTCTCATATACTTCGTTGATGAGGTGAACTACATTCATGATCTCGTCAGTAATCTGATCCTTGGTCATGAAGATGTGTGCATCGTCCTGAGTGAAGCAGCGAACACGGAAGAGTCCGTGGAGCGCGCCGCGAAGCTCGTGGCGGTGTACGAGGCCAAGCTCGCCAACACGCATCGGGAGTTCCCTGTATGAGTGTGGCTGGCTTGCATAAACCATAACGCCACCTGGGCAGTTCATTGGCTTGATGCAGTAGTCCTCTTCATCAATAACTGTTGAATACATATTGTCCTTGTAATGATCCCAGTGACCACTTGTCTCCCAGAGTCTTCTGTTCATGATAAGTGGAGTTGAAACCTCTACATAGTCCTCACGGTAGTGGATCTCACGCCAGTAATCGATAAGGGCGTTTTTGAGAGCCATACCTCTTGGGAGGAAGAATGGGAAACCAGGACCCTCATCGCGAAGCATAAAGAGTTGCATCTCTTTACCAATCTTGCGGTGGTCACGGCGCTCTGCTTCCTCAAGGAGTTTGAGGTAATTGTCAAGCTCCTCCTGAGTAGCAAATGCTGTACCGTTGATACGAGTAAGCATCTTGTTATTGCTATCAGCCTTCCAGTAAGCACCAGAGATACCAGTGAGTTTGAAAGCCTTTAATGCTTTGGTGTATGTGATATGAGGACCAACGCACATGTCGACATACTCGCCCTGCTGGAAGAATGTGATTCTAGCATCTGAAGGTAAGTCAGCAATGTGCTCTACCTTGTATTTCTCTCCACGCTCTTGCATGTGCTTGATAGCTTCCTCGCGTGGGAGCTCGTAGGTCTTGAATGGGAGGTTCTCTTTGCAGATCTTCCTCATCTCATCCTCGATCTTTGGGAGGTCCTCATCAGTGAGTTTAACGTCACCGAGGTCTACGTCATAGTAGAATCCCTTTTCATTTGCTGGACCGTAAGCAAAGTCAGCGCCTGGATAAAGGCGAGCAATTGCCTGAGCCATAATGTGTGCTGCACTGTGTCTGAGTATGTGAGTTTTTTCCTCCTCAGGACACTCAGCAACTGTACCATCATTGTAGATAACTTTCATAGATTTATACTACCTTTCCTAATAAACAAAGAAAGTATAAATCTTTAATAATATAAAGTCAACTTATTCTTACGTACTACTACCACTACTAGTAGAGCTAGCGCCTCCACCGCTGTGATGATGTAAAAACGAATAGCGTCGCCGTTGTCATCGCCTGTGTCTGGTGACGCAACACTAGCGGCACCACCGACAATCATCTTGTAGTTCACAACAGGGTCAAACGTGACACTGAAAACCTCCTCATCATCTGACATAGGCGAGAAAGTAAACGACAAATCAGCTGTTGACATAGCAAAGCCAGAAGCGGTAGTGAGCTCCCGTACATAGTAGTCATAGCCACACGGCAAGTCGCACGTCATAGTACACTTGCCAGATGAATCAACCTGCATAACTTCAAGGAGCGAATCCGCTGGCAAATCAAGAATCGGCGACGCGGTAAAGACACCAAACGTCACAGCGGAAAAGTCAGTACTACCATCATCAAAACATTTGACAAACTTAAGCTCACACTTTTGACGCTGATTACTAAATCCAACGGACAAGTCATCCGAGAACAGACAAACTTCGACAGGCTCAGCATCACCTAAAACATAACCTGCTGGAGCGGACAGCTCCTTGGCGTAGTAGACGCCCTCAAACAGTTCAGATGTCAAAACTGGACCAGAGGACAACGTCTCCAGCGTCTCAATCAGTTCATCCTTCTCATATCGGCGTGTGCCATCAGCGGTATAGATGTCCTCACCGGCATAGATACCGACCTTGGCACCACTAAGATACTGTTCCTCATACACCGGTGTAAAGCAACCATCTGATTCCT
>JAUNQL010000127.1 GCA_030536195.1 Clostridia bacterium
TTTTGACGAACAGCTGTCCGACATTCTCGGGGATTATACATCCAATCTTACACAGAAGCTGAACAGTTTAACTGAAACAACAGCAAAAGAGCTTAAGGCTGAACTTTCACGAACAGCACCTGTCGGAAAGAGAACAAAAAACAAACTTAAGAATTCTTTTCTTGTTACAACAGAGAAAATTGCAGGAATGAACGTCAAAGCTACAGTTCATTCGTCTCAATACAGAATTCTTCATCTTGTAGAGAACGGACATCTGAAAAGGAACGGACAGGACAAGACAAGAGCATCAAACTTCATGGCTAAGGCTACGGATAAGATTATCCCTGAATATGAAACAAATGTAGAAAGAGCGGTGAGAGAAAATGATTAACAAGATAAAGCTGATTCCTGAAAGACTTCTGGCAGTCGAAGGACTCGGTGGAAAAATCGCACACAATCACTTTAGCGAGCCACAAACATTCCCCTTCTGCGTTTATGATTTTTCTCAGAACAGCCAGGGTGCTGATGATTTTCACAACTTGCTCAGAACTTCCGTGACGGTCACTTTATATCAGGAGGTCAGAAACTTTGACCTTGAAAAAGATATTCTCAAAGTTTTTTCTGATGTAGAAGTTAATACATACAATGACTACATTTCAGAAGAACGAATGTATATGACTGAATTCACTTTTGAATTCTTTGAAAAAAATCTGAAAGGATGAATAACAATGGCAGGAAAAAGCTACAAGCCACAGAATACTGACAGACTTAAGAGCATTCCGCTCGGCAGTGGCAATGTGTACATGATTAAGTATGACTCCACACATGCAACAATGCCTACAGACGAAGAGTTTGAGACAGATGCAAACATGGTGGGACGCACAAAAGGCGGCGCAACCTTCAACTACTCCCAGGAATTCTTCACAACCAAGTCTGATGACGGTGTTGCAAAGAAGAGAAGACTCACTGATGAAACAGCAAGTCTTTCATGGGGAATTATGACATGGAATGCAACAACAGTTGCTCAGCTCCTGAGAACAGCTACAGCATCGACCGAAACTGAATCAAGTGAAACAATTGCAATTGTTGAAGGCGGAGGCATCGGTAATCAGACCGAGAAGAAGTACTGGCTGCATTTTGTGGGCGGTGATGATGTTGACGGCAAAATCACTCTCACAGGTCTCGGTGAAAATGTCGAGGCTCTCGAGGCTGCATTTGCAAATGATGCTGAAACAACTCTTACTCCTAATTTTGAGTTTGATCCGTATGATAATGACGGTCATCTTTACAAGCTCAAAATGGCAAATCAGACAACTCAGGGAGCATAGAGGGCAGCGGATGAGATGACTTCCGCATTCAGCTTACTCAAAGATGGCAAATCAATAACCGAAAATAAGGAGTAAAAGATGTACATTTCAAGTAAAGGTACTTCTTCTGTTTCTGCAAGAGTTAACCGCTTTTGGGCGGTTACTCTTGTCGAAGATGAAACAGAGAAGGAAATAAATATTAATGTTGAAAGTCCTAAGCTTAAGACATACAAGAAATTTGAAGACATCGGAGACAATTCTTCAATAGACGATATTGTCTCTGTTCTTTCGCTTGTACTCTCCAAGAACAGAGAAAAGCGTGAAATCAGCAAAGATTTTCTGCTTGAAAATCTCGAGCTTGAAGAAATGCTTGATATTATCAACGACTTCACAGACTGGCTTAACGATAATCAAAAAAACTGATGATGCCCTATTATCCCGAGAGTTCGGGAGAAAGGGCATTTTTTCGGAATAGCACACAGGAAGTCAAAACGGTTTCGGAATACACCGGTCTGAACTTCCTTGAGGTCTCTGATCTTGAACTTTTTGACTACTGGCAATACCGCAGAGATGCGGTCATATGGAACTGCGGTCAGACAGAAAAAGGGCGAGAATATCTTGAAAAAGCTTATCATTACATGAAAAACAGGAATCAGGACAAGGCAGACCGCAAGGCTCTTGCTGAATTTGTCAACTAAGGAAGTGAGATAATGGCGAATAAACGAATTGCAGGTATTACAGTTGAAATCGGTGCTGATACAACGCAACTCGGAAAAGCTCTTGACGATGTAGAAAAGAAGTCAAGGAGTATAAAAAACGAGCTGAAAGAGGTTGACAGGGCATTACAGCTAAATCCAGGAAACACAGAACTGCTTGCTCAGAAGCAGAGACTTCTTGCCGATGCAGTTCAGGCTGCAAGGGAAAAGCTTGACACTCTCAGACATGCACAGGAACAGGTTTCGCAACAGTTTTCCCGAGGGGAAATTGACGAGGGACAATACAGAGCTTTTCAGCGTGAAGTAAGTAATGCCGAGGCAGAACTGCACAGACTTGAAGCACAGGCTGAGGAAGCATCACAGGCAACATCTGAAATAGGAAATACTGCATCAATTTCAGGAGAAAAGTTTCAGAAATTCGGTGATAAGGTTTCTGCTGTAGGAGAAAAGCTTTCTGTTGTTTCTGCCGGAATAGCAGCTGTTTCCGGTGCGGCTGTTAAAATGTGGTCGGACAATGAGGATGCATACGCAAAACTCAGCACTATTGCGGACACAGAAGAAATGTCAATGGAAGAGCTTGCTAACAGCATCAGAGAGCTTTCCAAAGAGACAGGCATTGCTGAAAAAGATATCACAGAGAATGTTTATAATGCTATTTCAGCAGGACAGGCAACAGCTGACTCTGTAGCTTTTGTTTCAAATGCCACAAAGCTTGCTAAGGCAGGATTTACTGATTCTGCATCTGCGCTTGACATTCTGACAACTATTCTCAACGCATACGGACTTGAATCACAGGAAGTTGCAAGAGTTTCTGATGTGCTTATTAACACTCAGAATCTTGGTAAAACTACTGTCGCTGAGCTGTCTGCTGCAATGGGAAAAGCTATCCCGACAGCTAGGGCAAGCAATGTAAGCATTGAGAATCTTGCATCCATGTATGCTGTAATGACTGCAAACGGTATCAAAACAGCAGAATCAACAACATACCTTAACAGTATGATGAATGAACTTGGTAAACAAGGCTCAAAAGCTTATGATGCATTTGCTAAGGGAACAGAGCATATCAAAGAAGGCGGTCTCAACATGGCTGAGGCTATGGAAATGGGTTGGGACTTGACTGATGTGCTTTCTATCCTTGACGAACAGGCAGCCGAAAGTGGAACAACTATCAATAATATGTTCGGTAGTGCGGAAGCAGGAAAAGCTGCAAACGTTCTGTGGAGCAATGCATCCAAGCTGAATGATGTTGTTGCTTCTATGTCTGACAGTTCAGGAGCTACTGATGCTGCATTCGCTAAAATGAATACCACAAGCAACAAGGTCAAGATTACTGTTAATCAGCTTAAGCTCGCTCTGACTGACCTTGCTGATGTTGGTATGAGAGTATTGCAGCCAGTTCTTGACAAGGTAAGATCTATAATCGAAAAGGTCACAGAAAAAATAAGCAGCCTTACGGATGAGCAGA
>JAUNQL010000128.1 GCA_030536195.1 Clostridia bacterium
GTTTTGCACTGGGTATTGGTTTTTTGATTTTTAGTTTCTTTAGAGTTAAACGTCAGCACGATATCTTGGAGTCACTTAAGGATAGGACTGCTGAAATGATAGGCAACTTGCCTGTATCAAACAGCATTTGTGAGGATGATTATAGGGAACTCTTAGAACTCATAAGGCAGGAGAGCATAGATAGTGCTCAGGCTGCTCGCTTTGAGTTTGACGATATGGTTGATTACTATACTGTTTGGGCGCACCAGATCAAGACTCCTATTTCATCGATGAAACTTACGCTTCAAAATGAGGACTCTGACCTCTCAAGGCGCCTTTCAATCGATCTCTTCCGTACTCAACAGTACGTTGATATGGTGCTCGCTTTCTTGCGCCTTGGCTCAACGTCCAGTGACTATGTCTTTCGTGAGCACTCACTTGATGAGATGATAAAGTCATCTGTTAAAAAGTTTGCTCCAGAGTTTATTGAGCGACATTTGACACTCTGTTATGAGGAAGTAGAAAAGACAATAGTAACTGATGAGAAGTGGTTTGAATTCCTTATCGAGCAACTTCTTTCTAATGCACTCAAGTACACCAAAGAGGGCAGTATAACAATTGCGCTTGATGGTGATAATTTAACTATATCTGATACTGGTATTGGAATTAGTGAAACAGATTTACCACGCGTATTTGATAAGGGTTATACAGGCTTTAATGGGCGCACAGAAAAGGGCGCGTCTGGCCTTGGCTTATACCTTTCAAAGCGCATAGCTACGAACCTTGGCCTAGATATCAAGGTAGAGTCAACAGTCGGAGTAGGTACAAAAGTAATACTTGATTTGACACAGAAAAAACTTAAATTTGAGTAAACCTTACAATAGTGTAAGAATTGGGCAGGAAATGTAATGTTATTCGATGGAATTACATTTCCTGTTTTTGTTACAATGAGCTCGCAAAAACGAAATGGAGGACATTGATATGAGTTATTTAGAAGTAAGCGGAGTTAAAAAAGTTTACACAACCCGCTTTAGCACCAACAAGGTTGAGGCACTTCGTAACGTCAACTTCACAGTAGAACAGGGCGAGTACGTTGCAATAATGGGTGAGTCCGGTTCTGGTAAAACAACCCTTCTCAATATTTTGGCCGCACTTGATAAACCAACAGCTGGTAACGTCATCTTGGACAGTAAAGATTTCTCAACAATTAAAGAGGCGGATGTTGCAACATTCCGCCGTGAAAATTTAGGCTTTGTTTTCCAGGAGTTCAATCTCCTTGATACATTATCTCTTGAAGATAACATCTTCTTGCCACTTGTACTTGAAGGAAAATCAGTAGGTGAAATGAAACAGCTACTCACCCCAATAGCTGAACGTCTTGGCATTACGGATCTCCTTTACAAATACCCTTACGAGGTATCGGGTGGTCAGAAACAGCGCGCCGCATGTGCCCGTGCAATTATTACAAATCCCAAGATTATCCTCGCTGACGAGCCAACAGGCGCGCTTGATTCAAAATCAACTGATGAACTCCTTCGCCTGTTTGATGAAATTAACAAGATGGGCCAGACCATCCTCATGGTTACACACTCGGTAAAGGCCGCATCTGTCGCAAAGCGTGTACTCTTCATAAAAGACGGCGAAGTGTTCCATCAGATCTATAGAGGCAACGACAGTGAAGAGGTATTCTATCAAAAGATTTCTGACACATTGACACTTCTTGTAACAGGCGGTGATAGACGATGAAGAATTCTATTTTTCCACGTCTTGCTGCTGATACTATAAGGAAGAATGGCAAGCTTTACGTTCCTTATATTATCTCTTGCATTGGAATGGTAATGATGTACTTTATCATCCATTCTCTCTCACGCTCACCACTTGTTGTTGAGATGCCACATGGCGACAATGTTAGAATGGTACTTTCCCTTGGAAAGTTCGTAGTATTAATATTTTCAGCAATCTTTCTCCTCTATACAAACTCATTTTTAATCAGACGAAGAGACAAGGAATTTGGACTTTATAACGTCCTTGGAATGAACAAGCGTGATATAGCAAAAGTCCTTTTCTTTGAGTCCCTTTATATCAGTGGAATCAGCCTTGTCGCTGGCATTGGACTTGGTACACTTCTTACCAAAGTATTTGAGCTTATCCTGCTCAACTTTACTCATTCTGAAGTGACCTTTACCTTCACTTTTTCAACAGAGGCATTGCTCTTTACAGTAGGATTTTTCATCCTTGTATTCTTTATTCTTTTTATAAAATCACTTTTCAAAATCAGTGTTTCAAATCCACTTGAACTTCTTAAAAGTGAGACGGCAGGCGAGAAGCCACCAAAGGCCAATTGGGTCTTTGCAGTAATTGGCCTTGTTTTACTTGCAGCAGCGTACTATTTAGCTGTTTCAATCACGAACCCAATTGATGCACTTATCTGGTTCTTTGTAGCCGTAATCCTTGTTATTATTGCAACTTATATCCTCTTTATGGCGGGTTCAGTTGCACTTTGCAAACTCCTTCAAAAGAACGATAAGTACTACTATAAGAAGAATCATTTCATCTCTGTCTCTTCAATGGCATACAGAATGAAGAGGAATGGAGCGGGCCTTGCTTCCATCTGTGTTCTTTGCACAATGGTACTTGTAATGCTCTCAGCAACAGTATCCCTCTATGCGGGCTCTGAGGACATTATCAATGGTCGTTATCCAAGGGACAATATGTGTGGTATCCTCTATAACGATATGTCTAGTATCAGTGATGACCAGCTTGATATAATTCGTGGCAACTACAAGGCGGAGGCTGACAAAGTTGGCGCAAAGATGGAAAATGTTCTTGATTACAAGTACGCATCTATTGCAGGCCTTGTAGAAGATGGAAAAACAATCTTTGATCCAGACAGCACTATGGGCGCTTTGAATGGTTATTCTAATTTGCGCACACTTATGTTCATGACAGCCGATGATTATAACAAGGCAATGGGTACAAATATCAAAGTTAATGATGGCGAGGCAATGATTTACACACTTCGTTGTAAGTATGAAAAGCCTGATTTTAACATGAATGATGTTACTCTTAAGATTACTGGAAAACTTGATGAGTTCCCAGCAATTCCAGATGCACAGGTAAGTGTTACCTCATCAATTTGTTTTGTAATAAACAGCATGGATGACATCAAATCACTTGATTCACTCGTTGATTACAATGGCGACAAGTCACTTAAGTACCAGTGGATTTATGCATATGATGTAGACCTCCCTGATGAGGCTGCATATGACTTGGTTCTTGAGCAGACAAGACATATTGAAATTGATGGCGGCTCAATTAGTTGCAGTAGCAAGGGCGTTGAGAGAACTGATTATTACTCAACATTTGGCGGCTTCCTCTTCCTTGGTGGACTTCTTTCAATCATCTTCATTGCAGCTGCTGCACTCATCATTTACTACACGCAGATATCAGAGGGATATGAGGATCAAAAGCGCT
>JAUNQL010000129.1 GCA_030536195.1 Clostridia bacterium
CAAAACAGGACCTTATAGTTTTACATCCACTCCCAAGAGTTAATGAGATTGCTGTTGAGGTTGACAGTGATCCACGCGCTGCCTATTTTAGACAGGTTAAGAATGGTAAATTTATCCGTATGGCACTCATTCTAAAACTTCTTCAGCAGAGTGGAGGGGAGAAGCCATCAAAGCTTGATGCTGAAAGCTTTGACCCAAGCATCTTGCGATGCGACAATGCGCGTTGCATCAGCAGCATAGAGCAGGGTCTTGCACCACTCTTTGTCAGGACTGATAGTGGCTACAGATGCCTATACTGCGAGATGAAAGCGCATAAATCCCACTAAACTCAATATAAAAAATAAGACCTGCTGGTTTCCCAGCAGGTCCTTTTTTACACAAATTACTTTGCTTGATATTCGTCGTAATCTCTGTAGATTTCTTCTGTCTGAACAAGGTCCTCGTTCTTGCCGTGGTCTGCATACCAAACCTGAGCGAAGAATGGGTTAACCTTAGCGATTGCGTCATAGTTCCATGGCATAGGATCGCACTCTGGGCACCAGTGGCCACCCTTAAGTACTGTGTTAACGCTCATGTCGAACTCATGACCAAATGCGCACTTCCAGTGTGAAGGAGCATAAACATCGTCAGGCTTCTTAGAGTCGAGATATTCACCACCACGGAATTCAGCAGCCTTCTTAAGGTCAGCAGCTGAGAGCTTGTCAAGTGGCTTAGACTCGTCATAACCGTGATCGAGTTTGAACTTGTCAGCTTCCTTGATGTCGTTTGATGGAGGAGTAAGATCCCAATCAGACCACTTGTCAGAGAGCTTCTTGTAGTGAGCCATACCGAATGACTCTGTGTCACCCCAGTAAGCGTTCATACGCTCAGCATTGTTTGTAGCAATCCATGTGCGTGTGCCGAATCTCTTATCCTTTGCGATCATACCGATAGCGAAACGTGTGATATCAGAGATGCCAGGAACACGTGTAACTGCTGAAAGCTGATAGAACCAAGGGATTTCCTTCTTCATGCCTTCAAAGTACTCTTCTGCAGGGATGTTCTGACGGAAGTGAAGGTAATCGTCAAGAAGATCAGAGTCAGCATACCACTGGCCGTGGAAGTTTCTGTCGATGAACCAGTTTGGCTTGAAGATGCGCTTTGAAGCGTCCTTGCCCATACCGATTGTACGAAGGAGAAGGTCCTCAAACTCATAGAGAGTAATTCTGAATGATGGACCAGAACCGATGTTGTAGAAGCTTCTGTAGAACTCATCTGGAAGATCGTCTGAGCAGAAGTGCTCCATAAGGATAGCTGAATCATCAACTGTAGCCCACTCAAGTACGTCGTTCATTGGAACGTGGTACATGATAGGGTCCATGTTCTTAAGGATTGCTGGATAAAGGATACCAGACTGACGCATTGAAACCCACTTCTTAAGACCTGACTCAGCGAATACACGCTCAGCGCGGATCTTAGAAATAGCATAGTGGTCATAAACAGATGCCTTGAGAGGGTCACCTGTACGGCCCCAATGAATGCCGTAAGGACGGTTACCTGTTTCAGCAACAGTACCGATATATACAACAGCTATGTCGTCAGGGTTCTTCTGTGCCTTGATAGCCTTAACGATGTTTTCAGCTGCAAGTACGTTTGTCTTTAATGTCTTCTTTGGGAAGTAGTCAGCAGCAGGTGAAACCATACCACCGATGTGAAGAACGTATGATGCACCTGTTACGCACTCGAGGATTGCATCATAGTTGTTGAAGTCGCCCCAAACGATCTTAACTCTCTTGTCGCCAAGATATGGTGCGAATTTTGCACGGTTCTTCTCAGAATCACGAAGAAGAACAACGATGTCGAGGTCAGAGCGGTAATCATAGATTCTCTTGAATGTTGCCCAACCCATGTTACCGGATGCACCGGTAATAAATACCTTTTTGTTTGCCATGGTAATTCCTCCAAAAATAATTTATAACACTAGTTATAATAGCCCATATATTTTAGCACATTAAAATTGTGCTATCAACCTTATATTGTAAAATCTTCTACTGTATAATCCTTGCCAAACTTAGGCTCCTTTGCCTTATTTGATGGGATTAAGAGTAGGAGAGCGAGACATACAAGATCAACAGAAAGTACGATTGCGAGGTAGTTGTACTGGTTAGCACAAGCGTATTGAACAATTTGTCCAACGTAAGGTACTGTGAGCTTAACTGGACCGATAAATTGGTTCTCGTTTACTACGTACTCACCGTGATTGTCCTCAACTGTTGCAACGTTGACACCGTTGACTCTGTCAAGTCCTGTAATCTTGGCGATTGACTTGGTATCCTTAGTTGTCATAACGTAGGTGCCAAGTTCGATGCCGTCGAAGTTTGAGTACTTGTAGAGGACAACATCATCAGTTGTGATGTCAGGATTAACTGTGTTGTTAATAACGGATGAGAAGCGATATCCTGCAACTGCATATTCCTCATAAGTTGTTGAAAATGCATAGGCGATAGCGCTACAAACGCTGACGATAAGCGCAATAACAAAGACAATCCAAAGGATTACTCTGATAAAAGTACGGAAGCCAGATTTCTTGTAAGTGGTGTGATTTTTAGGAATCACATCGTCACCCTCAACATAAGGGGCAGGCTCCGTGTTGACACGCTCAGCAAACTCTGGATAAGTTTTTGCTGGCTCCTCAATAATAGTGGCAGGAACAACTGGTTCCTCAGGCTCGGAAATAAGATCTGGTTCCGAGTATTCTGCAATGCGCTCGGTAGATGCGAGGCGAGAGATTTCAGCCTTTAAACTCTCATTTTCAGCCTCGAGTTCGGCAAGCTTGGAAGTGGCATCCTCAATGGCCTTAATTTTCTTGGCAAATGATACACAATCCTTGTAAAGTTTGTCGTTTTTTGCCTTGAGTTTTTCGTTTTCCTCACGCAAGGCTTCTAATTCATTTAAGTTGTCGTCCATGTGAACCTCCATATAAAAGAAAGTTATCATTTTAACAATATTATTTTATATATAATTTATTGAAATTGCAAGTTAAATAAGGTATCATTAACAAGAAATTTATTTTTGGAGTGAAAGACGTGAAAAACACTAAACTCACTGCTCTTGGTGGTATTGTAACAGCACTTTCAGTCATGTTTATGTTCATGTCATCACTTATTCCTTTTATGACCTATGTTGTCCCAGCTTTTGCGGGACTTCTGCTCATAGTGACTGTGGAGGAAGTTGAACTCAAGTGGTCCGCATACATCTACTTTGCGGTGTCGATTTTGTCATTGCTAGTTATTGCTGACAAGGAGTCGGCAGTTATGTATGCTTTTTTCTTTGGCTACTATCCATTTGTACGTGTCATCGTTAACAACTACGTAAAAAACAGGGTGTTAAATACTATTTTAAGGTTCA
>JAUNQL010000130.1 GCA_030536195.1 Clostridia bacterium
CGCGTCCCACTACAGGACGGGGCAGGATTCCTTCCTCGTTTACAAATTTATACTTGCCTACGTTGCAAGTTCGGCAATCTCATTTATCGTTGACGTAGCGCTCTTCTACTTGCTCTGCAAGGTATTCGCATCGCTACCAGTCACACAAATGACCTTCCTTGCAACCGGCATCGCGCGACTTTTCTCTTCCCTTTTAAACTACAATTTAAACAAGCGAAAAGTCTTTGACTATGAGGATCCTGAGGAGAAGAAAAAGGATCATACACTCATAAAGTACTATGCACTAGCAATTCCACAGATGTGTATCTCAGCGAGCCTTGTAACTTTGATTGTTTACTTCATACCAAAGCTTGCAGTTATTGAGACGCTTATCAAAGTAATTGTTGATGCAATCATTTTCCTTGTAAATTATCGTGTACAGCGTACATGGGTATTTACATCAAATAAAAATAGTGAGGATGAAATTGATGAGTAATTTAGACGATTATCAAAAGTACCTCGTCGATGAGGACAACGCCCCTGTAAAGCGCGTGCCTCAAAAGCAAGAGGTCTCCTACTACGCCGATAATGACTACATCGAGCCAAAAGAGCCCCCTCGCAAGGCAACGCCAAAAAAGGCTAAAACTCAAAAAGCACAAAAGGAGCCTAAGGCACCAAAGGCAGAAAAGGTTAAGAAGCCAAACTATGTTGGTCGCTTCTTCCTCTGCGTATTCACTGCAATTATGATGGTTATCATCACAGTGTTTACAGCATGCTTTATCATCGCACACGGTCCAAGCCCAACGGTTAGGAACATCTGCGTATTATCAGCAAAGCAGGCAAGCGCAACAAAATGGGTACCAGGCCTCTTTATGTCCAAGGATGAAATCGCAGCTATTGAGAAGGCTTCAAAGCAGATTGATGCTGACACAGTAAGCGTTGACGACATCATTGTTGACGACTCTGAGGACGAGTGGGCTGATGCCAAGGATGGCATGAAGCTTATCTTCCGTCAGGAAGCGAACTTCAAAGCTTATATCCTTCTTATCAAGGACCCATCTCGTGTTAAACTTGGTATCTCATCTGACAAGAACTATGTTGGTGCAACAGAGGGCATGCGCATCTTTGATATCGCAGCAAAGTATAACTGTGTTGCAGCTATCAACGGCGGTGAGTTCTCTGATCCAGGTGGATCAGGCACAGGCGCCACACCAATAGGCATCACATACTCCGATGGCAAATGTGTATGGCAGTCAGGCACAGACATAACTTTCATCGGCTTCGACAAGGACAACAACCTTGTTGTACGCGAAGGTATGACTCAGAAGAAAGCTGAGGAGCTCGGCGTACGTGATGGTTGCTGCTTTATGACAGGTAACGTTATCATTGAGCGCGACGGCGATGACGTTAAGCTTAACTACGCTAACGACAACCTTGGCATCGCACAGAAGACAGCCATCGGTCAGCGCGCTGACGGCACCGTTATTATGATAGTAACAGACGGCCGTTCAACAGACAGCGTTGGCGCAACAAGAAACGACATGATTGACCTCATGGTTGAATACGGTGCCGTTTCAGCCGGTTCACTCGATGGCGGCTCATCAAGCATGCTCTACTACAGAAACTACTTTGATGTATATGGCATCGACAAGTCCGGCCTTGATGAATATCAGGCAAAGGGACTTGTAAACAAGTACAAAGCATTCACAACACCACGTAGAATACCAACATACTTCATCGTAACAGGAGAATAATTATGGCTAAGAAAAAAAGATCTAAATTCTACACTATATACTTCGCTGTTATTATCCTTTTCTTTATTGCTTTGATTGTTGGTTCTATTATTCTCGTTGGATGGCTTCGCTCATTTGAGCAATCCCAACCAACTACTATAGTGAATTCTTTAATTTCAGAGTACATAACTCCAGCGAAGTACGAAAAGCTTCAAAAGAACTTTGATATTGAAATCTCTGAATACGAGACAGAAGAACACCTCTACTCTCTCCTTTCAGAAAACTTTGATGGCAAGAAGATTACAATCTCTCACAGCTCACTCAAGCCAGAGGGCATCGACGATGCCTACATCATCAAGGCTGATGATGTTAAGGTACTCAACGTCTTCTTAAAGAAGCACAAGATTGGCAAGGGCTACGACGTTGACAGCATCGAGATTTCTAAGAACCTCTTAAAGACAGTAACTATCAGCGCATTCAAGGATACAGTTGTTACTGTTAACGGCATCGAAGTTGCAGAGGACATAAGAGTTGATATGGAACTTCCAGAACTTCCAAAGGTTGACGCTAAGAAGCTCACGCCACCTCAGACCATCACACTCTCTGGTATGCTCTCTGAAGCTCAGGAAGTAGCTGCTAGCAAGAACGGCAAGGATGTTGAGGTTACAGTAAACGGCGCCGCATACAGCGTTGCACAGAACATAGACGCTACTGTTGCGAAGAACGTTCAGGATACAGCACAGAATGCAGCTGTTGCATACGCTGCATACATGCAAAAGGACGGTTCACTTGGCGAAGTTGCAAAATACACCGATACAAGCACACCATTCTACAAGAATGTTGCTTCAACTCTCATCCAGTTCGTTAAGAACCATAACGGTTACAAGAATAGCGACATGAAGGTTGATACACTTGTTCAGTACTCTGACACTCTCTATAGCTGCCGTGTATCATTCAAGCACACTCTCCTTCTTGCAAACTCAACATATCCAGATAACTTTGACAAGATAGTTTACGTTTTAAAGAACGGTGAAAGCTACAAAGTAATCGATATGCAAAATCCTCAGACCGCAGAATAAAGAAGGTTTTTTATGTCTCTCCAAAACACATGGAAACACTTTAAAACAATTACAAAGCACAGACACCTTGTAATGCTCAACTGCTTCCGCGCCGGCATCCCTGTGCAGGGACTGCTGCACGACCTTTCAAAATATTCACCTTACGAATTCCTTGTCGGCGCGAAATATTACCAAGGCACGAGGAGTCCAAATGTCGCCGAGCGTAAAGCTCGCGGCTACTCCTCTGCCTGGATGCACCACAAAGGTCGCAACAAACATCACTACGAGTATTGGTTTGACAACGACGACTCTACGCTGACGCTTCAGCCAGTTAAAATGCCAACCAAGTACGTAATAGAGATGTTCTGCGACCGCGTGGCTGCAAGTAAAGTCTACAAGGGCAAAAACTACAAGGATTCAACCTCACTTGAATACTTTGATGCACATGACTATCGTATGACCATGCATCCAGAGACACGCGCCCTGCTCAAGCAACTCCTCACTATGCTAGCAGATGAGGGCGAGCGTAAAACTTTCAAATACATAAGGTCGTTAGACAAATAAAAGGTTCTCTGTCAATTGTTGGGGTCGAGACTCCGATAAAGTGAAATTGAACT
>JAUNQL010000015.1 GCA_030536195.1 Clostridia bacterium
ACGATACCAGCAACAGCACCTTGATAGTTGAAACGCTTCCAGAAGAGTGAGAGCAATACAACTGGTCCGAAAGATGCACCGAAGATACCCCAGGCATTTTCAACCATGTTCATGATGAATTGAGCGCCCTCACCGCCAGAACTTGCGATAAAGTAAGCAATAACTGAAACGATAACAACTACTACACGACCAACCCAAAGTACTTCCTTATCAGAAGCGTCCTTTTTAATGAGTGGCTTGTAGATATCACTTGTGAATGATGAGCTTGCAACGAGGAGCTGGCTATCAGCTGTTGACATTGAAGCTGCGATAATAGCAGCAAGAAGAAGTCCTGCGATAAATGCTGGGAACCACTTTCTTGCAAGTGCGATAAATACTGTCTTCTGAAGTCCCGCTGCGAGGAGCTCTGATGCGATGTACATACGGCCATAGTAAGCAATAAGAATTGCAGCGCCGAGTGACAAAACAACCCAGATAATAGCAACTGTTGCAGACTTCTTAATCATTGATGGCTTTTCGATAGACATGAAACGAACAAGAATATGTGGCATACCAAAGTAGCCAAGGCCCCAGCCGAGACCTGTTACTATCTCCTGCCATGTTGCGTTAAATACGTTAGATGTAAATGCTGGATAGTCACCTATTGCAGCAAGGTTTGTTGCAACAGTAGCACCATCAAGGCTCTTCATGTTGATTGCTGCAAGAATTGGAACTGCCAAAAGTGCAACAAGCATCAAGAGACCTTGGAAGAAGTCAGTCCAGCAAACAGCCTTAAATCCACCAAGGAATGTGTAAACCAAAATGATAGCAGCAAAGATAATCATTGCTGTGCTATTTGAGAGTGATGGAATAAGTGTTGTAAATACTGTAGCGCCTGCTGAGAAAGCTGATGCTACATAAACTGTAAATGCGATAAGGAAGATTACTGCGCAGATAACTGAAAGTGCCTTGCTGTCAGATAAGAATCTGTTTGTGAGGTACTGTGGAAGAGTTATCGAGTCGTCAGCAGCCTTTGAGAACTTACGAAGACGCTTTGCACAGAAAATCCAGTTTGCAATAGTACCAAGGCAAAGACCTATACCAATCCAAGCCTGGCCCATACCAAATGCAAGAATAGAACCTGGGAGACCCATAAGAAGCCATGCAGACATATCAGATGCCTGAGCTGAAAGGGCTGTTACCCAAGGGCCCATAGCACGGCCACCAAGGAAGTAGTCCTTGTCATTTTGGCTCTTGCTCTTTGCAAAGAAGAATATGCCTACTCCGAGCATACAGCAGAAATAGAGCACGAAAGCAATAATTTCACCAGTCATATAATTACCTCCTAAGAAAATACTTTAGCATTTTATCACAGTAAAGCACTAAAGTCAATTACTCAACTGATTTTAGTGATTCAACCATCTTAATGTGCTTCAAATTGAAGTGCATTATGAGGTTAACCACTACAGCAAATACGATAGTGAGTGCTGCCGAGAAAATAAAGCTTGTAAAGTCAAGCTGTGTACCAAATGTAACTGTATCAATATCAATTACATTAACAATCAAGCGCTGAACCGGTATACCAAGGATCAGACCTATGATTGTACCAAGCAACGTCAAAATAATATTTTCACGGTAGATATACGCTGACACTTCACCGTCATAGAAGCCAAGTACCTTGAGTGTTGCAAGTTCCCTAATACGCTCGTTAACGTTGATGTTGTTGAGGTTATAAAGAACTACAAATGCAAGTGCACCAGCAGCAATGATGAGTACAACAATTACAAGGTTGAGTGCGCTGATGATATTCTCAAAACTGTTCTGAACAACAGATGTGTAAACTGAACCGTTTACCTCTGCGGAAGAGGTACTATCCTTTTCACGCTGAACCTTTTCAGCCTTGGTCATGTCCTCCTTAAGGCTTGTGTAAATGTATGTGTACTTAGGTGCTCCACCTGTTACCTGCTCATAGTACGCAGGTGTCATATATACATAGTGGAATGTGTAGTTTTGAACAATTGCTGATACAACTACATCGTAAGTAACTTCCTTAGCACCCTCTGTCCAGCGGAGTGTTACAGTGTCACCTACATCTGTATTTGTCTTATTCGCAAACTTCTGAGTGATGATTGCACCAGAGTCATCAAGTTTAACCTTCTTGCCCCTCTTGGTCTTGAGGTTAACAAGACTAGAGAGCATCTCTGGATTTTCTGGAACAAGAACATCGACCTCAAGCTCGTTGTCAGTTCTGTCGGAATAGCCCTTGCAAACCTGAAGCTTTGCAAGCATCATATCGTCAACAGTTACCATGTTGTCGATCTCACGAACGATATCCGACTCACTTGTAGCGCCGTCCTTAAGTACTACCTGGAGATCGTACTGTGCAACACCATCCTCACCATACTGCTTGTCAATACAAGCACTAACTGAGTCTGAGAGACCGAAACCAGCGAGAAGAAGTGCAGTACAACCACCGATACCAACAAGCGTCATAATGAAACGCTTTGGATTTCTAAAGAGGTTACGTACAGTAATCTTTGATGTAAAGTTAAGTCTTGACCAAATAGCATCCACGTTTTCGAGGAGTACACGTTTGCCCTCCTTTGGTGGCTTTGGTCGCATAAGTACAGCTGGTACTGATGCAAGCTCATTTCTACATGCAAAGAGTGATGCACCACAAGTTGATACTACAGCAATAATTGTAGCAAGAAGTGCATAGCCTATGTAGTAATGGAGGTTACACTTTGGCAAATCGTACATGATTCCCCATGCGGCAAAGATTGCCTTCGGAAAGACGATAAAGCCAACAGTTGTACCAATCACTGAACCGATTAAAGATGCTGCAAGAGCATAGATAATATACTTTGATACGATGGTCTTGTTGTCATAACCAAGAGCCTTCAATGTACCAAGTTGAGTCCTCTCCTCCTCAACCATACGTGTCATAGTTACAAGACAGATAAGGGTTGAAACAATGAAGAAGAATGTTGGGAACACTTTTGCAAGTGCCTTCATGTTGTATGCAGCAGAACCATAGCCTGTGTATCCAGGAGAGTCATCTCTTGAATAAACATTAAGTACTGCATCACCAGTCTGGATAAGGTCATATGTATTGCGGGCCTTATCAAGCTGGCCACGAGCAGCCATGAGTTGCTCATTTACCGATTTTTCAGTTGCAGCATACTCTGCTTCATACTCCTCGAGATTCTTGGCAGCGGCTTCTGCCTGTGCCTTCTTAATCTCGAGTTGAGAGAGTGCTGACTGATATTTTGAATCAGACTCAAGCTCGCCCATCTTGATTTGGATGTTGGCGTCATTGAGTTTGTTTTTGTATGTATCAAGTTGCTGCTTAGCATTTGTGAGCTTTGCTTCAGCAGTATTCAAATCCTGCTTTGCCTGTGCAAGCTCTGCGTTAGCGGCATCAAGCTTTGCCTTATTGGCACTGTACTCTTTCTTACCAGCCTCAAGCTGTGCCTTAGCAGCATTGAGCTGAACGTTGTAGTCAATCAAAGCATCACTGATTACAGATGATGCATCAGCAGCCATACCCTGTCCTGTAAGACCGGCAGCAGCCTCAAGTCTATCTGCCAAATCAGGGTTGTACTCACGTACAGATGCTGCCAAAGTCTCTAAATCAAGAGCTTCCATATTAGAGGTGTAATTTGAAAGAACCTGGCTTGAGACCATGTTAGTTGTCTTAATCAAGTTTTCAGATGAAGCAATCTGATTTTCAGCAGACTTAATCTCGATATTTGCATCAACGAGTTTATCCTTTGCATTATTGTACTCGTTCATCTTTCTATCGTACTCTGCCTTCTTAGTGTTAAGAAGGTTTTCGCTTGAAACTACCTGCTGATAGTAGTTGTTGTACTGCTTAAGTTGAGATGAGTACTGAGAGTTACCACTTGCAATTTTGGAAAGAGCAGCAGAGTACTGTGAATCAATCTCTGCTTGGTAACTTGAGAGTGCATTCTCGCCCTCTTTTGAATATGCACGAAGTACCTCGAGTTCCTCGAGAGCCTCGCCAAGTTTCTGGTTTGCATATGCCTCTGCTTTAGCATATGTTGCCTCGCCATCAGCGATACGCTGTGGCAATGTGATTGACAAATCAGAAATAGTGTTTGCCATTATTCCATCTGTTGCAGCACGGATAGCATCCATTACAGGATCTACTACCTTGTCATACTTCTTGGAGTATGCGTCATACTTGTCCGCACCATCAACAGTGATATATGCTTCGCTGTAATAGTTCATCTCATCGGTGAATGTCTCCTGTGGGATATAGACATAGTCACCAAGTTTACCTGAACCAGCAGTTGTTGCACCACGCTCGAAAGAGAGCCAGTACGGTGATTCAACAATACCTACGACTGTAAACTCTGTTGTCTGAAGGTAAGTGCTAAGGCCCTCACCATCACCAACGATTTTGATAATTTCACCAATCTGGAACTCATCAGGTGTGGTAAGTCCAGAATCTGTGATAAGGCACTCGCCAACTTCATCTGGCCACTCGCCCTTGATAAGGCGAAGTCTGTTGATGTATGTTGGGTCATCCTCACCATCAGCTGAATGTGCAACTGCCTTATCAACATCAAGGGCAAATGCACGAATGGTCAACTGTGAACCATCGATATCAACGAGGCCCTCAAATTCTGGGTTGTCCTCGTCATTTAACATCTCAACAAGACCATCGACAAATTTCTGTCCCATAACTGCCGAGACGCCGTCTATTTCGGAGAGTTTTTGAAGCTCATCCTCATAGATACCTATGTTGGACTGTACCCTAATGTCCATAAGGTTGTAGTCCTCAAAGTATTCATCCGCTGTGTCTATCATGTCTGGGTAGACTGCATTAAAGCCTACGAAGAACGATGTACCAAGAGCAACGATTGCAATAATTGAAATAAAACGGCTCAGAGTATTTTTGATAGAACGCAACGTATCGGTTTTATACGCTTTGCTCATATTTAAATTCATACTCTTACCATTCAATCCTTTCTATTGGTACAGGGTTCTCGTTAACTGTCATTGAAACAACGCGTCCAGAACGCATCTGGATAACGCGGTCAGCCATTGGAGTGATAGCTGAGTTATGTGTGATAACGATAACTGTCATGCCTGTCTCACGGCATGTGTCCTGTAAAAGTTTAAGGATCTGCTTACCTGTGTTATAGTCAAGAGCACCTGTAGGCTCATCGCAGAGGAGGAGCTTAGGGTTCTTTGCAAGAGCACGTGCGATAGAAACACGCTGCTGCTCACCACCTGAGAGCTGTGCTGGGAAGTTGCCCATACGCTCTTGGAGACCAACACGCTCAAGTACCTTCTCAGGGCTCAAGCTTGCCTTACCAATCTGAGTGGCAAGCTCTACGTTTTCAAGTGCTGTGAGGTTTGGTACCAAGTTATAGAACTGGAATACAAAACCTACGTCATAGCGTCTGTATTCAATAAGTCTCTTGTTGTTGTACTCGTTAACGAGGTCACCAGCAACACGAACCTTACCATCATCAGATGAATCCATACCACCAAGGATGTTAAGTACTGTTGTCTTACCTGCACCAGATGCACCAACGATAACAGCAAATTCACCTTGTTCAACGTTAAATGTTACGCCGTCTGCGGCGTTGATAACTACTTCGCCCATCTTGTAGCGCTTGTAGACAGAATCAAATTCGATAAAACTCATAATTTCTCCTCCTAGTCAATCATCAAGCTTGCAAGAATACTTCCATAGACTCTTGCAGGATCCTCAAGAAAATTGTTCTTTAACTTTTCAGCTTGTTCCCTGTCACCTACAAACATTGCAAGTTTCATCAAAGCTGTGTCTTTATCCTTGAGTGCGAAAGATATTTCATAGCCGCCTTCACAAGGCTCTATTTTTACTTCGTTCTCCCTCTCGTTTCTCTCGAGAGTGATAAATCTGAGTGCAGACTTGAGTGCCTTTTCTCTAACAGTCTTTGGAAGGTCGTTTCCAACCTCTACAACTGCATTCTTACCAATGTCGGTAACCTCAAGGCATTCTTTCTCATCAATGAAGTTGCTGCTTACACTGCCATTTGAAAGGAGTTCAGAGATAGCATCCATAGTCTCAAAGTAATTTGCAATACCTTGATCCTGCATAATGTTGCCTATCTGTTCTCTAGTGATGCTTGTGTCGAGTGTCTTGAGAAGGTAGCAAACTAAAACTTTGATTTCGTCTTTGTTGCGAAGCCCACCTGGCTCAATACCTTCATCGAGTGCGTTAAACTCATCATAAATTTCCATCCTAGAAGACCTCCTTTTCCTCAGGCACAATGTTGCCTGTTATATCTTGACGGGACTTGAAGAGATATCCGTTTTCCTCTAGGAAGTAAGTATCCCCAAGTACCTTTCCTATGCCATTAATTACACAGTTAACAGGGTCGTCTGCAACCCTTGTGTTTATACCAGTTAGTTTTTCTATCATCCTGTCGATACCGAAGAGCTGTGCAGTGCCTCCTGTCAGTACAATGCCCTCCTCAATTATGTCAGAGACAAGTTCTGGAGGTGTCTGTTCAAAGACATTGCGTATCTCCTCGAAGATCAAGTTGATATGCTCTCGCATTGCGAGATACACTTCATTGGAAGTGATTTCAAAATCAATCGGCATTCCAGTGAAGTAATCCTTGCCCTTGGCAAAGACTGCTGTTTCCTCGCGGCGAAGGTAGGCGCAACCTACACGCTTTTTAATCTCCTCCGCTGTGAGTTCGCCGACTATGATGTCACGTTCGCGACGGCAGTAGCGGATGATGTCGTCAGTCAGGAGGTTGCCAGCAATCTTGATGCTGGAGGCAACCGCCATAGCGCCCATCGTAATTACTGCGATGTCCGTCGTGCCACCGCCAAGGTCGACAACCATAACACCACTTGGGTGAGTTATGTCGACACCTGCGCCTATTGCAGCAGCAAGAGGCTCCTCAATGAGGCAAGCTCTGCCTGCACCGCTTGCGGTGATTACATCCAGTACAGTTCGCTTTTCAAGGTTCGTCACTGTACCTGGCATGCTGACGATGATATTAGGCTTGAAAATCTTGTTACCACAGATTTGCATTATGAAGTAACGGAGCATGTGCTCAGTTACAGTAAAGTCGGATACTACACCGTCCTTCATTGGACGAACGACTTCGACCGAGTCAGGCTCCCTTCCTAGCATTCTGAGGGCTGCTCGACCGATAGCCATTACCTTACCGGTTGTCTTGCGGTAGGCAACAACAGCTGGTTCGGACAATACTATTCCTTTGCCCTCTACACAAGCCATTACAGATGTAGTGCCGAGATCAATTCCAATGTTGATTCCTAGCATAAACACCCCTGGATACCATTAGTCTACGCGAGCGCGCGTTTAGTATTATACTATACTGTCCACTATAAATAAACAGTTAATTTTACTTTTATTGAATTGCAGTCATCGCGCACGCCGCGTAAACGGCGCTGGCGCCAGCAAGGCGAAGCGTCCGAGCACAAGCATCAAGTGTCGCTCCTGTCGTCAAAATGTCGTCGACAATAAGTATTGTCGCGCCATGGACATTTCGACCTGGACTGAGCGAGTATGCGTTCTCGATATTGCGTCGCCTCTGCGCCGCGCCGAGAGTGTGTTGCACACCTGTTGACTCATCTTTCGTCAGCAGTGAGAAATCATAGTAAGCATCAACCTCTATCCTCTCAGCTAGCAATTGGCTCTGATTAAAACCACGTTTTGAGAGGCTGGTCTTGGTTGCGGGCACGCATGTAAAGGTGTCAAACTTTACACCGTAGAACTTTGTCCTAATTTCACGCTCCATCTCATTTGCCAAAAACGGCACAGAGCCTATATCTAAGGCAAATTTCAGCCGTAGCATCGCATCGCGCCCAGCACCCTCATATCGCAGCGGAATTGCCACATCCTCGTATCCGTGATGCCTCAAATCGTAGCTTATCCCCTCTGCTCTGATGAGATTATCAGAGCAGTTTTTGCATAAAAAATGAGCGAGCAGAATGTCATCACTTTCATTCTCTTCATCCAAATAGCATCCACAGGATGCACATTTTTGAGGAAAGAGAATTGATAAAAACTTTTCTGCTTCGCTCGAAATTTTTAACATGTTATTCCACCTCTAGAAGATTTTTAAGGGCGGAATATCTTTTGATCTTTCTATCGTTTTCTACCATTCTAAGAATCGTGTCACGAGAGCCAATTGTAATCATTTTTGACTTAGCTCTAGTAACCGCTGTGTAGAAGAGATTGCGATAACAAAGATTTGGAGGAACGTCAATTACTGGCATAATTACCGCTTCAAACTCGCTACCTTGGCTCTTGTGCACTGTAATTGCAAAGGCAAGTTCAAGTTCCTTGACGTTTTCAAATGGATAAGTTGCAAGGCGACCATCGAAGTCAATTTTCATGATACCTGCACGCCTATCAATTGAAACCAGCGTGCCTATATCACCATTGAAGATGCCTTCGCCTGTCTCATCCTTGCCATGGTTTTTCTTCTTGATCCACTGGATATTGTAATTGTTCTTAATCTGCATAACCTTGTCGCCTTCGCGGAAGGTTTTGACCATATTCTTGTACTCATTTTTGCCCTTAGCTGGAGGGTTTACAGCCTCTTGAAGCAAGTGATTTAGGTTAGCGGTACCACAGTCACCCTTCTTGCTAGGACAGAGCACTTGAATGTCATGCGCAGCGTCATATCCATACGCCTTTGGTAGGCGCTCGCAGTAGAGATTTACTATGTCAGCAGCGGTCTGCATTCCGTTGCTACGCTCCATGTGGAAGAAGTCATTATCGACACGTGAGAGCTCTGGCTCCTCACCGTGAACTATCATGTGTGCGTTAGTTACAATCAGGCTCTCCATAGCCTGTCTGAATACCTCTGTAAGTTTTACAACAGGTAACATCTCAGACTCCAAAAGGTCGTGGAGCACACTGCCCGCTCCAACAGCAGGCAACTGATCATTGTCGCCGACCATAATGAGCCTGCAACCAAGTGGCAGTGCGTCAAGCAGCGCCGAGAACAGGATGACATCGACCATCGAGAGTTCATCTACGATGAGCACATCAGCGTCGATTGGGTCGTGCTCGTTCTTGGCAAATGACATGCGGTCGTCTTGGCCACGCTCCGCCTCCAAAAGGCGGTGTATCGTGCTCGCTTCCTTGCCAGTTATCTCTGACATACGCTGCGCAGCACGTCCAGTTGGTGCGCACAGTACTACATTCAGTCCATCCCTCTCAAAGAGTTCAAGGATACCATTAAGTGTAGTTGTCTTACCTGTACCAGGACCACCTGTCAGTATCAAGATGCCCTTCTCTACAGCGGTGACAATTGCCTCACGCTGAAGCGACTCATACTTGATACCAGTTGATTTCTCTAAATTATCTATTTCCTTGACCAAGGTCTGACGTCCTGCTGGTGGGAACTTGCACATCATCTTAATACGCTGTGCTGCCTTGTACTCTGCCTCGTAAATATATGGCAATGAGACAAATTCCTTACCGTCCATTGAGAACATTGTAAGTTCCCTATCGGCCACCAACTCATCCATAGTGATATCGACTGTATCCTTGTCAATATCAAGGAGGTCAGCACAAGGTGAAAGCAACTTCTCACGTGGCAAGCAAGTGTGTCCGTTGCTAAAGAGATTGTATGTTACGACATGAAGTATACCCGCTCTCACCCTATAAACTGGGTTAGGGCTCACTTCAAATGCCTGACAGAGGCTGTCGGCCCTGTCAAAGGAGATACCTATCTCCGGTATGCAAAGTATATATGGATTCTCTGTTACACGGGTAACTGAGTATGGTCCAAGTACCCTATAGACATTGATACTCTCATTGGCCGAGAGACCCAATGACTCAAGGCGAACCATTATCTCGCGAACAGCGGTAGTCCTCTTGAAATACTCGCTTATCTGCTCCGCCTTGTCATTAGTAATGCCTTTGATTTTAGCGAGTTTGTCTGGATGGTTCTCAATAACATCAAACGTATCCTCACCAAAGGCCTCCACTATCTTGGCGGCGGTGGATGGGCCAATGCCCTTTACCGCGCCCGATGAGAGGTACTTGAGCATCGACGCTGCAGTGCTTGGCATTGTGCGCTCGACAACCTCCGCCTTAAACTGTCGGCCAAAGGTCGGATGCTGTTCCCATGTACCAATAAAGTGAACCTCCTCGCCAGCAGAGATCTCTGGGAGTACACCCACAACAGTGATGAGTTCACCGTCCTCACTGGCCACATCGATAATCGTGTAGCCTGTCTCCTCTTTACGATAAATAATCTCTTCGACCATACCGTAGAGGTTTTCCATGTCCTCTGTCTGCAATTTAGTTCACCTCTTTTCATAGCAAAAAAGGGTGCATCACGCGCACCCCTTTTTCATATAGCGTGATAGGATCTGTAAGCCGAGTTCTGTCTTTCAAGGCAATCATCTATCTAGACCACCCATTGCTGAGTGGTTCAAGCCACCCTTCTGCTTTAAAGCGGCCGAGCAAGCCTATGCAAGTCGGTGTTGCTCCAGATGGGGTTTACATAGCCGTGATGTCTCCACCACGCTGGTGAGCTCTTACCTCGCCTTTCCACCCTTACTCGTAAAACGAGCGGTATATCTCTGTTGCACTTTCCCTAAGGTCACCCTCGGCGGCCGTTAGCCGTCATCCTGCTCTATGGGGCTCGGACTTTCCTCTCGCGCAAAGCGCCAGCGACTGCCCAATCCAATCACGCGATTATTATATATTATAAATTTATTACAATCAAGCCTAAAACTTGTAAAGGAGACTCTTATGTTATAAAATATACCCATCCATTTTGGAGGTTTAACAGATGGCAAAATATGATGAATATCTAAATAATTTTGACGAATTTGAAGATATAAGCAGTCGCAGTGACAACTATGTTGATGACGAGTATGAGGACATCGACACAGGTCGCTACGACTATGATGACGACTATGAATACGTGGAAGAGGACGAAGGCATCCCAATGTCCAAAAAAGCCAAGATGGCAATAGATAACGACATTCAGCAAAGGACTGAACCCAAGCCTCGCAAGGTCTCTGTCCTCCGCCCTGAGAGTGATGACGACATAGACATATCTAGCAAGACTCCAAAGAAGAAAAAGCGCCTAAGCCTTAGGAAGAAAATCCTTCGTGCTATCGGCATTTTCTTCCTTATCATCGTCCTCCTCTTGGCACTTGTTGTTTTATCAATTTATAGCAAACTCTCACATGCTGAGGAATCACAGCATGTGAACCAATACATCAGTGAGGAAGAGCTCCACAGCGACAAGGATGTTATCAACATCCTCCTACTTGGAGTTGACGCTCGCGAAGGCGAAACAGTTTCCCGTTCCGATACAATGATGATTGTGTCTATCGACAAAAACAATGGCAAGATGAAGATCACTTCATTCCTTCGCGACAGCTATGTTGAAATACCAGGCTATGGCTGGACCAAACTCAACGCCGCATGTTCAAGAGGCGGAGTTGACCTCGTTTGGGACACACTTGAATACAACTTCAAGATTAAAATCGACAACTATATGAAGGTTGACTTCATAGCCTTTGAGGAACTCATCGATGCCCTTGGCGGTGTAAATGTACCAATTACCGACAAAGAGGCAAATTACCTCAACGAGACTTGGTATGAGTGGACCCTTACAGGCAACCAGCTCACATACGAGTCTGGTGACAGTGTTCACCTCAATGGTGAAGAGGCATTGATGTTCTGCCGTATCAGAAAGCTCGACTCTGACTTTGAGCGTACTCGTCGTCAGCGCGAGACTATCTCAGGCATCAAGAAAGAAATGATGCACACCAATCCAATCGAACTCTTAAAGCTTTCAAACAATGTTTTACCACACGTTGAGACAGATATAACTAGCACCAAAATGATCAAGCTCGGCATCGGTGCAATCTTTAAATACCTTCACTACGACATCGAATCCCTCGGTGTTCCAATCGACGGCACATGGCACAGCGAAAACAAATCAGCAGGTTCATGCCTTGTCTTCGACATAGACGAAACTGCAAAAACCCTTTACAATTACATTTATAATGACATTAATCCTCTTCAATAATTGTTATCAAATTGTTTACAAACTCATAAAATTTTGATAAAATCGTCCTAGGAATACCCTCACAAAGGAGAAAGCGCATGGACACAAAAGAACGCAAACTTCCAAAAAATAGCACAGCTATTATCTTTACTGCTGTGTTCCTTATAACACAGTTAGCTTTCCTTATAACTGTGCTTGGAAATATGCCTTTGCTTGTTGATACTATTGATTTCACAAATCATCGTACACTCGCAACAATGTTTAACAAGTACTATATCTACTTTGATATTGTAGCAGGCACAATACAGATTGCTCAAACATTGTTACTTGCACGTTTCTTTACTAACAATAGTTGGCCGGCACTAATTACATTTATCACAATCATTTTTAACACAATCATCTGTCTTGCCGCTTCTACAGGTCTTTATATCATCGACCTTAGAAATATTTACTATACAATTCAAATCACATTTGCAATTCCTATAATTACAATCTTCCTATCATCGGTTTTCCTTATTGATGATACGACCGATTTGATAAACGGTAAATTCAAGATTCATGTATCAAAGGCAACTGCCTCTGCACAGCGCAAGTTCCGCCAGCAGCAGGAACGTATTACAAATCGAGGTATACTCAGCAAGATTGATGAACAGGATGATGATTTCATCATGCTCTCACAGGAGGAGACATTACAGCAGCATCAGCAAATTATTTCCAACGCAGCTCAAATGGCGATCCCAGATCTCGGCGATTCAATTACTGCCGATGAGGAAACCGGTGAAGAGGACAAGCTATTCTTCTATTAATAATGACAACAGCCTAGGCAATCGCCTAGGCTGTTTTTTCATATCAAATCAAGTATTTTACCTATCACTGTATTGGATACTAAGAACCCTTCTTTAGTTAAACGAATTGAATTAGGACCAACTTCCACATATCCCGAAAGCGAGCCCTCTGCTTCACGCTTAACCCTCTCAAAGAATTCATCTGGCATCTCACCACAAAAGCCCGTATTAAGGCGTAGAGCAAGCATTAGGCGCTCCTCAAAAGAGCCGCCTTCCCCATCGTCTACTATTGATGCACTTCCACTTATAAATCCCTCAATATCAGATGGGTAATAGAACCTCTTAACATCAATAAATGAGTGCGCTGCAGGACCTACACCTAAGTATTCCTCATCGTTCCAATACTTAAGGTTATGCCTGCTTTCAAAGCCAGGCTTTGAGAAATTAGAAATCTCATATTGAGAGAATCCGTATCCTGAGAGAGAAGCAATAGTCAAATTATAAAGAGCTACAACATCGTCCTCGGATGGAAGACTAAGTTTGCCT
>JAUNQL010000131.1 GCA_030536195.1 Clostridia bacterium
TGATGAGTTCCTCACCTTGACCAGCAATGCCTCCACCAAGTGCAATTATCTCTGGTTGGAAGATGTTAATAAGATTGGCGATACCAGTTGAAAGGTATTCAAAATATAAATCAAGCACATCGGTAGCAGAAACGTCACCATCCTGTGCCAAATCAAATACATCCTTTGCGCATTTGACATCAAGCACGCGTGCTTTTGCCATACGAACAAGTGCGCTTGCTGACGCGTACTGCTCAAAGCATCCCATACGACCACATTGGCAAGTCTCGCCCGCAAAGTCTATGGACATGTGGCCTATCTCACCTGCCGCTCCATTGACGCCAGTGAGGAGTTTGCCATCAATGACGATGCCACCACCGATACCGGTGCCAAGTGTTACCATAAAAAAATTCCTAGTGCCACGACCCGCGCCCGCAATCTGCTCGCCAAGAGCGGCGCAGTTAGCGTCGTTGCCAATGTACGTTGGGAGCCCAACACGTGACATTACCATGTCACGAAGTGGTGTGTTCTTAAAGCCTAAATTAGCATCGTTCTCAACGACGCCATCCGAGTTTACGGCACCAGGGGTGCCTACACCAACTGACAAAACGTCAGTTTTGTCAATTTGGGCGTCCGCCATCGCCTGCGCGCAAGCGTCCGCAATCGACATAGCTATGTCGTCTGCGCTCCTTGGCAACGCCGTTGGCGTGCTCGCCCTGCCAACTATTCTATTGTCTTCGTCTACGACTCCGACAGCAATATTAGTGCCACCGAGGTCGACACCAATTCTGTATTTCATGGTATCACCTCTTTATAATAACTAATTAATTTTACCATAAATTAATGCATAAAAAAAGACCTCGTCTTGCGACGAGGTCTTAAATTTATGCAATTACATTGCAAGGTCCTGAATGTAGAACATGTACTCAGAGAGCTGCATGCCGAATTCTGGACCGCCCTTCATAACAAGCTGACGATTAGCTGTCATCTTGAACATGTCGCCCTTGCCCATCAAGATCATGAGAGCAGATACTGGGCAGTCAAAGAGCATTGTGAAGAATGGGTCTGAACGAGGATACTCGCCCTTACCAGCCATTGACTTACCTTCGTTAACGCGGAGATAAGCTGTAAGCTCTGGATAACCAGCTACTGCCATCTGATAGCAGCGGTCTGGAGACTTCTTAGCCCATGCAGATACCTTTTCGTCGCCCATCTTGTTGAGAGCTGAGATACCTGTTGTAAGAAGATAGAAGAAGCACTTGATTGTAAGAAGCTGTGTTGCTTCGTCCTCAGGGATTTCAGTTGCTGTAAGAATAGAAGACATCTTAAGAAGAACTGCCATGAAGAGAGCAAACTTAGCTGGGTTACCAATCTTGATAGCTGGGAGCTTAGAAAAATCGCTCTTCATAAAGCCATTCATCTTCTCCATAGATGAGAATGCGAGCTCGCCATCAATCTTCTTGTCGCCGTGGTAAACACCCTGGTAAACTTCCCAAACACCATCAGTTACGATGAAGTGAACTGCCTCTTTACCACCGTCAGCCTTAGCTGAAACCTGGTAAACAGCGTTAATCTTAGCTGTTGTGAAAAGCTTGTTGAGTGTAGGATCATCTGTTGCAATGACTTTCATAAGAGGTAAAGCACCTGCCATGAAAACCTTATTTGCAGAACGTGTTTCATTAGTTGGCATAATTCTTTTCCTCCTTATTAATATTGATTTTCCCAAACATCTTTGCCACCGATTTCAACGCCGAGGAGCTTGCCAGCTGCCTTAGCTACGCCGTTAGCATCGATACCTGCGATTGTGAGAAGGTCTTCCTGAAGACCGATTGTTGAGAAGCTGTTGTCATGACCAAGCATCTTGAACTTGCATGGCTTGCCGTACTCAGCGATAACTTCAGCAACTGCTGAACCAAGACCGCCCTGGATAACGTGGTCTTCTACTGTTACGATGCAACCGCACTCGTCAATAGCCTTGATGATTGCTTCTTTGTCGATTGGCTTAACTGTATGCATGTTGAGTACGCGAGCCTTAACGCCGCAATCATACTCAAGGATGTTAGCAGCCTGAAGAGCCTGGTAAACGCCAGCACCAACGCCGATGAAGCAAGCGTCGTTGCCCTTCTTGAGCTCGTCAGCCTTATCCCATACGAAGTTAACTGAATCTGGGCCACCCTCGTATACAACTGCGTCGAAACCACGGTTGATACGGATGTAAACTGGACCAGGAATGTCATATGATGCCATAACGAGCTTGTAAGCTTCAGCACCATCAGCTGGGCACATTACTGTCATGTTAGGAAGTGAACGTGCAGCAGCGATATCGATAATAGCATGGTGAGTTGAACCAGCCTGACCGAAAGATGTACCTGCATGAGATGCAAGGATTTTAACAGGAACGTTCTGATAGCAGATATCTGTATGAATCTGATCAAGAGAACGAGCAGCTGCGAAGATAGAGAATGTTGATGCGTAAGGAACGAATCCACACTTTGCCATACCAGCAGCGATACCAAACATGTTCTGCTCAGCAATACCAACGTTGATAAGTCTCTCTGGGAATGCCTTTACGAAAGGAGCAATCTTAGTTGACTTAGCAAGGTCAGCAGTAAGAGCAACAACATCTGGATGAGCAGCACCTAAATCGTGAAGTGCTTTACCATAATATTCAGCAGTAGTGAGCTGTTCAGCCTCAATACTTGTATAAGACATACCACCCATTATTATTTGCCCTCCTTTTCTGCACGAGCGCAACGCTCTTTGTATGTAGCATCAAGTGATGCATAAGCCTGAGCAAGCTTCTCATCATCAAGAGAACCATAGTGCCAGAGGTAATTGTCCTTCATGAAGTCAATACCTTCGCCCTTATATGTGTCAAGAACGATAGCTGTTGGCTTGTCGCCATTCTTAGCGTTCTTAACAGCCTCTTCGAGAGCTGCATTAAGCTGTGAGAAATCGTGACCATCGATACGATATGTGTTGAAGTTGAATGCCTTGAACTTCTTATCAAGAGGCTCAATGTTCATCTCATCAGCAACACGACCATCGATCATGCACTTGTTGTTATCTACCATAACAACGAGATTTGAAAGCTTGAACTGAGCTGCACTCATGATGCCTTCCCAGTTTGAACCTTCGTTCATCTCACCGTCACCGCAGAGAACGAATGTCATATAGTCCTGGCCCTTAAGCTTTGCTGCAAGAGCTGCACCAACGCCAAGAGAAATACCATGACCTAAAGAACCTGTTGAGTAGTCAACACCCTTAACCTTGTTTGAGTCAAGGTGCATACCGATTTTAGCACCTGTAAGGTTGAAGATTTTG
>JAUNQL010000132.1 GCA_030536195.1 Clostridia bacterium
GCTGTTTCAAAATCCAATTGTATAATCATCTTTATTAACCAGCTCCGTGAGAAGGTTGGCGTTATGTACGGTAACCCAGAAACAACTACTGGTGGCCGTGCTCTCAAGTTCTATGCTTCAATGCGTATTGACGTTCGTAAGATTGAACAGCTCAAGGCATCAGGTAATGAGTTCGTTGGTTCTCGCACACGTGCTAAGATCGTTAAGAACAAGGTGGCTCCACCATTTAAAGAGGCAGAGTTCGATATCATCTATGGTCGTGGCATTGCCAAGGAGGGCGAGATCTTGGATGCTGCTGTATCCCTTGATATCATCCACAAGTCTGGCGCTTGGTTCTCATACGGCGACGAGCGTCTTGGCCAGGGCCGTGAAAACGTTAAGGAATATCTCCTTAATAACCCTGACTTCATGGCTGACATTGAGTCTCAGGTTAAGGCTCGTATCTCTGAACTTTCTAACCAGATGAAGGCTTCTTACAAGGGTGGCCAGATGCACGATACCCCAGTTGCTGCACCAGCTGCTGATCCAGCACCAGAGGCAGCACCAGTTCAGACATCAGCTGCATCAGCAAAGGCAAAACTTGATATAACGGTGGACGATTAAAATGCTAATTACTTCCAAGCATGGAAAAGGCAATAAAATTCACTTACACGTGGACGGAGAATATACCATCACGACAACAGAGCGTGTATGGTATGACTCCGGCTACAGCGATGGAGCAGAGCTCTCCGATGAGGAGTGGTCTGCTCTTTGTGAATCTATCAATTTTGCCAAGATGTATGCGCGTGCACTTGATTTGTTGGACCTCCGCGACCACTCCCGTCGGGAGATAGTGGACAAGCTCGTGACAAAATATGGATATGACAAGCGTGAACTGGCAAATGCTGTCTGCGACAAGCTTGCCGAGGGCGGACTCCTCGACGACGAGCGTTTCGCACACATCTATGCCGATGAGCTTGTCAGACGCAAGCACGTGAGCCCTACCGGACTCCGTGCCGCTTTGTCTGCCAAGGGCGTAGGCAAGGGAATTATCGATATGATTTTGGATGAGTTGGAACTTAATCCAATTGAGTCGATTAGCTATTTTCTTGATACAAAATTCCGTGACAGGGACCTTACAGATGATAAACAATGTGAGAAAACTATCACTGCACTTTACAGGCTTGGATTTTCGATTTCGGATATCAAAAATGTTATTACAAATCGTCAAAATTCATAGTATGTTGACTTGCAAATATTGCCTCATTAGTTTAGAATGTAAGTAGTAATATTTTATAAGGAGTCTTTAAATTGCCACTTACATTAAACGACAATTATTTGACCAATTTAATATCAAAAGATGAAATCCAGGGAATGCAGGCTGAGGTTACAGCTGCGCATGAACTCTTGCGTGATGGCAAGGGCCCTGGAAATGATTTTATAGGTTGGGTTGATCTCCCTGTCAATTACGACAAGGAGGAGTTTGCTCGCATCAAGGTAGCAGCTGACAAGATTCAGAAAAACTCTGATGTTTTAGTTGTAATCGGTATCGGTGGGTCTTACCTTGGCGCACGTGCAGCAATTGAGTTCTGTAAGTCACAAAACTACAACTTGCTCGCTAAGGATACACCACAGATTATCTTCTCTGGTAACACTATCAGCTCAACAACATTGAATGAGGTTATGGACATCATCGATGGTCGTGATTTCTCAATCAATGTAATTTCTAAGTCAGGCACAACAACTGAGCCAGCTATTGCATTCCGCGTATTTAGGGAACTCGCAATTGCCAAGTACGGCGAGGATGGTGCCAAGGACCACATCTTTGTTACAACTGACAAGGCTCGTGGCACACTCAAGGAACTTGCTGATTCAGTAGGCTATGAGACCTTTGTAGTACCTGATGATGTCGGTGGACGTTATTCAGTCCTCACAGCAGTTGGCCTCTTGCCGATCGCTGTTGCAGGTATTGATATTGACAAGTTGATGCAGGGCGCTGCTGATGCACGCGTAGCATTCCAGGATCCTGATATCAACAAGAACGATTGCTATAAATATGCAGCAATTCGTAACGTACTTGCAAGGAAAGGCAAGACAGTTGAAATGATGGTTTCATACGAGCCTTCTTACACAATGATGAACGAGTGGTTCAAGCAACTCTATGGTGAGTCTGAGGGCAAGGATGGCAAGGGTATCTTCCCAGCATCAGCTATCTTCTCAACTGATTTACATTCACTTGGCCAGTATATTCAGGACGGTCAGAGAATGCTCTTTGAAACAGTAGTTACATTTAAAAAACCTACTCGTGAGTACATGATTAAAGAGGACGAGGCAAACGTTGATGGCCTCAATTTCCTCGCTGGTCGCGGTATGTCATTCGTAAACCGCAAGGCCTTTGAAGGCACTGTACTTGCTCACAACGATGGTGGCGTTCCAAACATCGTTTTAGAGGCAGAGCAGATGGACGAGTATGAACTTGGCTACATGATCTATTTCTTCGAAAAAGCATGCGCTATCTCCGGTTACATTTTGGGTGTAAATCCATTTAACCAGCCAGGCGTTGAGAGCTATAAGAAGAACATGTTCGCACTCCTCGGCAAGCCAGGATATGAGAGCGAAAAAGCTGCTCTCGAAGCAAGACTTTAATCCAAATTTCAATATATTTTTTTTAGGAGGATGGTACTATGGTATCACTTATTATCGGCCACAAAGGCTCAGGCAAAACAAAGAAGCTCATTGACGCAGTAAACGCTGCACGCGAGGCATCAAACGGTAACGTTATTTGCGTAGAAAAGGGCAACAAGCTCTCCAATGATGTTAAATATACTGTTCGTCTCGTATCTGCTGACGAATATAAAATAGCTGGTTTTGATTCATACTATGGTTTCCTCGCAGGTATGTGCGCAGGCGACGCTGACATCACTGATATCCTCTGTGATGGCACACTCAAGATCGGTGGCGAAATCGGCGATGAGTTCCTTGCATTCTTCAAGAAGATTGCAAAGCTTGCTGAAGCAACAGACACCAAGTTTACATTCACAATCTCAGCTGATGAGGAGGATCTCCCAGCAGAGCTTTTCGAAGTAGCAAAGAAAATCTAAAACAGTGGATTTTATGAGGCGGAAAGGTATCACTTTCCGCCTTAAAATATTATTGACATTAATATTTATAAGTATTATAATTGCCTATGCGCTAAAAAGGCGGTGACTTTATGTTTGAAATCAACTTAGAGCCGATTTTTAATGAAACAGGCTCCACTCTTTCAATCAACCACACTCTTGATTT
>JAUNQL010000133.1:0-1385 GCA_030536195.1 Clostridia bacterium
GTTTCGTCAACTAGGACGAAACCTCATTTTCTGCTGCTGCAAATAATATTGTAATGATAATTAAATATGCTGGTGCAAATATGCCTGGATTTACCAATGACATAAGCTCCAAGCCAACCAGTGACAAGAGCACACAAGCACCCGCAGAACCGCATCCGCGAAGAACCTTAACACGTGCAAACAACTGGTAACCATAAGCCAAAATACCAGCAATACCCATTGAACCAATTACCTGTGGAATTGATGAGTGATACCAACAAAGTTGACCTACCTGGGAAGGATGGAAATCGCGGTTACCCATGTAACCTATTCCCCTACCAAACAATGGATTTGAGAGAAAGTCAGTTACTGACCTCTTCCAAAGTCCAATTCGTCTAAAGTTCTCCTTAGATGATGTAAATCTATCAATGGTGTATGACAACATATCAGAGAACTTCAAAACTACTACAACACAAGCAACTATACCTAATCCTAAAACCGATAGATACACCCACTTATGTGGCTTGTCTACAACCGAATAATAGATAACCAAAATCAAGAATTCAATTGCACCAAACACCAATCCACCACGTGAACCAGAGAGTACAATTGCCACGCATGATAGCACAGGTACAGCAAAGAACCACACTGATCGATTCTGAGCTAAATAGAAACCAAATGGCATTGCAATCATCAGCAATGTACATGCGTTATTTCTCCACTGGAATGGCAAGATGTTTGGTGATGAAATAAACTTAGCCCAGTGTTCACCATAGTACTCAAAAATAGCAAAAATGATGAAACTTGACACCACAACCATCACGAATGCTAAACGCCCAAAATCAAAAGAAGAAGACGATTTAAATCTACTACTAAAGTACCAATAAACAAGCAAAATAAATGGTCCAAGCATAATCATATAAACTATGCTCAGTGTTGAGAAATACTCAGCAGTAGTAGTGATTCCAACACCGCCTAAAAGCATTGCAACAGATGCAAAACAGATAGGTTTAGTCAGTGGCAAAGACTTAAGAGAAACGCCTTTAAAACTGGACCTACCCAACCACACATGAACCAATACACAGACAACCAAAATTGGTATACCCCACAGGTATCCCATATAGTCATCAAAACTGTTCTTGTACTGGATAACAAATGACAGTAACAACAGTCCTGGTCCAAGCATTGTAATTAGATCATCTGACAGTGCAAATACGATAAAACACAAAAATCCGAAATATACTGAAAGACCGTAATACACTGGTGTTCCAAGCAACTGGTCCACACAGATAATTACAGCCGCAATTACTGCCATCAAAATCAAGAAGATTTCAGATGCTAAAAATTTACGAACCTTAGATAACATAACTTACCTCAACATAAAAACTAAAACAATTATAATATAC
>JAUNQL010000133.1:1395-1785 GCA_030536195.1 Clostridia bacterium
TATGTAAGATGATAAAAAATCACGAACACTATTTAACATAAACAACCTCAAAACTAAATAAATATCACAACAATTATAATATACAAGTTTACTTTTTTCAAAACTTTTGTATAATATATAAGTCAATTAAAGAAATACATAAATAAATTGGAGGCAAAAAAGATGAAACTTAAACCCGTTGCAGACCATGTAGTAATCAAGGCTACAGAGGTTGAAGAAACAACAAAAAGTGGAATCATCCTCTCTTCTGCTTCACAGGAGAAACCAGTTATCTGTGAAGTTGTAGCTGTTGGTCCTGGCACAGATGATGAAAAGATGTACATCAAGGCTGGCCAGAAAGTTGTTATTGCCAAGTATACTGGCACAGAAATCAAGCTTGATGACCAAGAA
>JAUNQL010000133.1:1804-3221 GCA_030536195.1 Clostridia bacterium
CATTCTCGCAATCGTAGAATAATTTAAGGAGATAATAGATATGGCAAAGCAGATAATCTATGGTGAGGAAGCTCGCAAGGCTTTACAAGCCGGTATAGACAAGCTTTCTAATACTGTTAAAATCACACTTGGCCCTAAGGGTCGTAACGTAGTACTTGACAGAAAGTACGGCGGTCCACTCATCACAAACGATGGTGTTACAATCGCTAAGGAAATCGAGCTTGAGGACGCTTTTGAGAACATGGGTGCTCAGCTTGTAAAGGAAGTATCAGTTAAGACTAACGACGTTGCTGGTGACGGTACAACAACCGCTACCCTTCTCGCTCAGGCACTTGTACGTGAGGGCATGAAGAACGTTGCTGCTGGTGCTAACCCAATGGTAGTTAAAAAGGGTATCCAGGCAGCTGTTGACGCAACAGTTGAGGCTGTTAAGAAGAATTCAAAGCCAGTTAAGAACTCTGCTGATATCGCTCGTGTAGCAACAGTATCATCTGGTGACGAGTTCATCGGTAGCCTTATTGCTGATGCAATGGACAAAGTAACAGCTGATGGCGTAATCACAATTGAGGAAGCTAAGACTGCTGAGACAACTTGTGATGTAGTTGAGGGTATGCAGTTCGATCGTGGCTACATCTCCCCTTACATGGTAACAGACACAGACAAGATGATTGCTGAAATTGAAGACGCATACATCTTGATCACAGATAAGAAGATTTCTAACATCCAGGAGATCCTTCCACTTCTTGAGCAGATTCTCAAGATGGGCAAGAAGCTCCTCATCATTGCTGAGGATATCGAGGGTGAAGCACTCACTACTCTCCTCCTCAACAAACTCCGTGGCACATTTACCTGCGTAGCAGTTAAAGCCCCTGGCTTTGGCGAGCGTCGCAAGGAGATGCTTCAGGACATCGCCATCCTCACTGGTGGTACTGTAATCACATCCGACCTCGGTCTCGAGCTTCCAGAAGCAACAATCGAGATGCTCGGTCGTGCTCAGAAGGCTGAAATTTCCAAGGATTACACAACTATAGTTAACGGTGTTGGCGACAAGAAGGATATCAAGGCTAGAATCCAGCAGATTAAGTCACAGATTGAAATCTCTGAGTCAGACTATGACCGTGAGAAGCTCCAGGAGCGTCTTGCAAAGCTTTCTGGCGGTGTAGCAGTAATCCGTGTTGGTGCTGCAACCGAGACAGAGATGAAGGAAAAGAAGCTTAGAATCGAGGATGCTCTCGCAGCTACTAAGGCAGCTGTTGAGGAAGGTACAGTAGCTGGTGGTGGTGTAGCACTCATCAACGCTATCCCAGCCGTACAGGCACTCTTAAATAACGAAGAAGATACAGACATTAAGACAGGTATCAAGATCGTTCTCAAGGGCATTGAAGAGCCTGTAAGACAGATTGCAGCTAACGCTGGT
>JAUNQL010000134.1 GCA_030536195.1 Clostridia bacterium
AGAAGACCAAGATGCGTGTGCCTGGTACGTCTTTAAAGCCCTCAAGTGCAGCCTTACCTGTGTCGCCTGATGTAGCAACAAGGATAACTATCTCCTTGTCAGGTGCTGCCTTCTTAGAAGCTGTTGTTAAAAGATATGGAAGGAGTTGAAGAGCCATATCCTTGAATGCACAAGTTGGTCCCCAGAAAAGTTGAAGGATGTTGGTGTGATCCTTGAGATTTACTACAGGGGCTGGGTTGCCTGATTCAAACTTACCGTCACGGTAAGCGCCCTCTACGCAGTAGTCAATCTCCTCAGCAGTAAAATCTGTGAGGTAGAGTGAGAGTATTTTCTTAGCCCTCTCCTTGTATGAGAGAGGGATGAGAGCATCGATGTCATCCTTTGTGAGAGCTGGTATCTCGCAAGGTACGAAGAGGCCTCCCTCATCTGAGATGCCCTTGGTAATTGCCTCTGATGCAGTTACTCTAAGGTCCTTATTTCTTGTGCTTGTGTAAAACATGTTTTCTACTCCTTTATTCTATGCAAAAAGCGATTTCTATTAAGCGGATATCCGCAGAATTTATATCGTCATCAACATTGATTTCCATGCAATCAAAGCGTGGCTGAAGGCCAGCCTTTGAAACAAAAGCGCGGTGGGTTGCGAGGTAGTACTCGGCGGATTTGATAATCCGCTGTTGCTTTGCGAGCGAGATGGATTCAAGACCAGTCGCGAGGTTCCCCTTGGAACTGCGGGTCTTGACCTCAACGAAGCAGAGATACCTCCCCTTCGTTGCTATGATATCAATCTCGCCGAAGCGGCTCTTAAAGTTTTGCTCTAAAACTTTAAAGCCCGACGCTTCGAGGTACTCGCGAGCGAGGCGCTCGCCATCCACACCAAGACCAGATGTCTTCATCAGTGCATCTTCTTCAAAAACGTCATCCGATGGATCTCGGATGGGCCGTTTTCGCGAATCATCTCATAGTGGAGCGCCGTGCCGTATCCCTTGTGCTTTTCAAACTGGTACTGTGGATAGAGCTTGGCCATCTCAAGCATATAGCGGTCCCTTGATACTTTGGCAAGTATCGATGCCGCTGCGATGCTCATTGACCTTGCGTCACCCTTAACTACAGTCTCCTCCGCACATGGGAGGCCTGGCTTTTTATTGCCGTCGATTAGGGCTTTGTCCGGCCTTATAGCAAGGCCCTCATACGCCCTATTCATTGCAAGGAAAGTCGCCTGTAAAATGTTGATTTCATCTATTTCTTTTTCAGAGGAGGAAGCAACACTGTAGCTTACAGCCTTCTCGACAATGATGTCGAAAAGTTCCTCCCTCTTTTTCTCACTGAGTTTTTTAGAGTCATTGAGACCTGGGATTTCACAGTCCAGTGGCAATACTACTGCGGCGGCAAAAACTGGGCCTGCAAGTGGACCTCGTCCAGCCTCATCTATGCCACAGACCGTCGCATAGCCATCGGCTATTGCCTGGTGTTCAAAATCATAAGTTGGGATTGTCTTCTCTGCCACGATTAATCCCTCCCTGGACGCTCAAAAGTCAAGCGGCCTAATTTGCCGCCCCTGTACTCATCGAGCAAGGTTGCTGCGGCACGCTCGGTGTCGACACAGCCACCGCGCGCTTTCATGCCACGCGCTGCGCCTATTGCCTCGAGGAGTTCGTATGACTCGAGTTCACAGTCCTCTGCTGTGATTTTATATCTCTCAACAAGGCAATCTGGATAGTCCACTTTGAGAACATCGAGAAGCCTTACTGCGATTGTCTCACTGTCAAGTATCTCATCCTTAACTGAGCCGATAAACGCAAGCTTATCGCCAACAGCTGGATCATCAAACTTTGGCCAGAGTACACCTGGTGTATCAAGAAGCTCAATGCCGTTGCCACAGGCAACCCATTGACTGGTCCTTGTAACGCCAGGCCTGTCGGCCGTCTTGAGTCGGTTGCGTCCACTCATCTTGTTGATAAAAGTTGATTTACCAGTGTTTGGAATACCAACTACCATGAAACGGAGTGCCTTGCCAGGCATACCCTTGTCGATGTTGGATTGAATCTTGTCAGCAAGCGCACCTTTTACAAGTTCATCAAACTTATTAAGGCCCTTGCCACTCTTGCAATCCACCGCCATGGCATAAGCGCCCAAGGCCTCGAAATGACGAATCCATTCAGCAGTGGCGTTGCTGTCAGCAACGTCGCACTTGTTGAGTAGGATGATACGAGGCTTGGAACTTGTGAGCTCGTCGAGCTCTGGGTTGCGTGAGGAAATAGGAATCCTTGCATCAACAAGCTCAACCACTGCATCCACAAGTGGTAAATTCTCTTTGATCTTGCGGCGGGTTTTGGCCATGTGGCCAGGGAACCACTGAACCGTCTGCTTTTGAACGTCAGCCATTCTTACTTACTCTTTCTAAGGTCAAGACTTGTGAAGCCGTCATCAGTCAAAGCTGTTGTTGCCTTACCGAGAACGTATCTGTTGTCTATGAATCCGATAATTGTTGAACGTGAGTCGATTGAGCCCTGGCGATTGTCGCCCATTACAAAGCACATACCATCAGGTACTGTTACTGGGAACTCTACGTCATAGTGGTTTGTTGTTGCGTTGTTGATATACTTCTCATAAATTTCGTTGCCGTTGATATAAACAGCGCCTGTCTCAAAGTTGATATCAACTGTCTGGCCCTCTGTTGCAATAACGCGCTTGATGATGTTCTCCTCAAGCTCGTTAGGCTGAGCGATAACTACAACGTCGCCATAGCCAGGCTTGTAATTTGCGTAGGATTGGTCAACCAATACCCAGTCACCTGAAACAAGGGTTGGGTTCATAGAACTACCGATAACACCGACAAAGCGAGTTACAAAGGTAAAGATTATCGCAATGATAATCGATGCCATAACAAGGACGCTCACGCCCTCATAGCAAAGTGTTGTAAGTTTCTCTTTCATTTATTTTGCCTCCGGTTTATCTAAATCTATGACCATTTTTCCTACTACGTATTGCTCGTTTATAAGTCCAATTGATCCCGAACGTGAATCAAGTGAATCGTTTCTGTTGTCTCCCATACAGAAGAGGTAGCCGTCTGGCACCTCAAACGGGAAGTTCGGACCATCGATGAAGCTGACGTATGTCGGCTCCGCTATATAGTCCTCTTTGAGTTCCTCGCCATTGACATACACAAGGCCCTGCTCAAAGTCAATGTCTATC
>JAUNQL010000135.1 GCA_030536195.1 Clostridia bacterium
ATGGCGACATTCCAAAGGAGCTCCTCTTTGATGCTATGAAGGTTATCAACCAGGCATCTGTTGCTGCTCCTGTTCACGTTGGTGACGTTGTAATCGAGAACATCCTCAATACAGGAATCAACGTAATTGCAACAAACGAAATCGCTTAATAGACACAAAACAAGCCCCGCCGAATTGGCGGGGCTTTTGCTATATAACTTATGAAATTCTGTACTTCTTGCTTGGATATGTGTAATCGTATGTCTCGAAACGATCACTGATGAAGTTTGTAAGGCAAGAGAAAGCTGCTGTTGCCTCTGGAACGATACCGTGGAAGAGTGTGAATACGTGCCACATGCCGTTGCCACGGAATACCTCTACTGGAACACCGTTCTTTCTGAGATTTGCAGCGATAGTCTCTGTATCAGAGCGAAGCATCTCGTGACAACCTACTGTGAAGAACATTGGTGGGAAGTCATGGTAATCACCATAAACTGGTGATACATAAGGATGACCTCTGTCAGCACCCTTGGTCCAGCAGTAAACGTCAAAGTCCATAAGCTGCTGCTTCTTTTCCTCTGTGAGTTCGCCCTTCTTGTTACCGAACATGATATCTACGTTGTAGTTATCAATATAAGAAGCGCCATTACCGAGCATGTCAGCCCATGGTGACATTGCGAAACCGCCACGAGGCATATCTCTGCCCTCATCACGGAGCTTGAGCATGAGACCGAGTGTCAAGTTACCACCTGCTGAGTCGCCGCCGCAGACAACGTTCTCAGCCTTGAAGCCGAGCTTGCCAACGATTTCATTCCAAACGTCCATAGCCTGATCAAGCTGTGTTGGATAAACAGCACCTGGAGCAACATCGTAGTCAACGTAAACTACTGTTGCGCCGCCAGCAGCCTGGCTGTAATAGCGTGACTGGTATCTGTAAATCCAGTTCTGCTTGCCGATGTAAGCGCCACCGTGAAGGTAGTAAACTACGTTATCGTTCTTAGCGCCACCCTTTGGATAGTATACTTCGTACTTTGTGCCGTTCTTAGTCTTGCCATCGTAGTGCTTGATTTCTCTATTAGGTGTCTTCCAAAAGAAAATATCAAGTCCCTGGCAACCAGGAATAGCAGATTCTACACGCTCTGGGTTGATGTTTGAGAATGTGTAGAGAGCCCATCTAATGAGCTGGCCTGTGATACTTACCATTTTAATTCCTCCTAAAATTTATCTAAATTTTATTAAGCCCGACTTTACTAGCCCTTAGTAGGACCGTAAATAATAGTACTGTCCTCTGTGCTCTTCTTGATTTCCTCAAGTGAGCAGCCTTTGGCCTCAGCCAAAATCTGAAGTACAAGTGGCGAGCAGAAGCCGCCTTGGCAGCGTCCCATACCTGGACGACAGCGACGCTTGATAGCGTCGAGTGTGTAAACCGGAAGTGGGCTGTCAAGGGCATCGAGTATCTCGCCCTTAGAAATTTCCTCACAGCGGCAGACAATCTGACCATAGTCAGGGTTGTCGGCGATGAACTTGGCACGTTCATCCGCTGTCATATCCTTAAGATGTGGCTTTTTTGGCCTCCTTGGGTTAAATGAGGTGTTCTTTGTTACCGCCACACCGTTCTTCTCAAGGTACTCAACAGCCCATTTTGCGAGATCCTCCGCAATAGCAGGAGCTGCTGTCGCGCCTGGTGACTGTACACCAGCCGCCTCTAAGATGTTTTCAGTAAAGATACCAGGACTAACCTGAAAATCCTCCTCATAGCTCGGAGAGCGAACGCCAGTGAAGTATGCGATGACATCAGACGGCTCGATGCCCTCTGAAACCTTCATCTCCTCACGGACTATCATATCAAAGATGTCCTTCTCGGTTGAGATGTCCTCCCTATCAGGAGTCTCGGTCGCATTAGGACCGATAATCATATTTTTATCAACTGTGTGAATAACAGCAATTCCCTTACTTGTGTTCTCGTGAGAGAGGGCAAACTTAACAGATTCAATCTTGGCCTTGATGCCCTTTTGCGTACCATCAACAACTGTGATTGGAGATTTGTCCATTGTTGAGTTGATAAATTTACCAACCTTTTTATCGAGAATGATATCTGTACCCTTTCTTGGGTGAATTGTAAATGTACGGTCACCTGCCATATCGGCAATCACATCGGTATAGACACCTGCTGCGTTGACAACAATCCTTGGATAGATTGTTCCTCTGTTTGTCAAAACGGATACTATCTTGCCATCCTTGACATCCATGCCAAGACACGCTGTGTCAAGGCAGATTTTAGCGCCGTTTTGCACAGCGTTCTCCGCAAGTGCGATGTTGAACTTGTATGGGGACATAAAGCCACCAGTTGGCATATAAAGAGCATAGTTCGCCCAACTCGGTGCGTATGGTTCAAGCTTTAAAAGTTCCTCTCGACCTATGACCTTGACGCCGTCAATATGGAGCCTAAAAGAGTTGAGCCAGAGGACAAAGAGCAAAATCTTCTCCCATTTCTCCTTGCATATAAGGAGATGGCCTGGTCTCTCAAATGGAAAGTCAAGTTCATCAGAGAGTTGCTCGAACATCGCATTGCCACGGTGGCAATAGATGTGCTTGCCAGACTTTGGCGAGTAGTTTATGCCAACGTGTACGGCACCACCATTGCGAGAGGACTGGCCAGATGAGACATCTGGACCCTTCTCGATAAGCATGATGTCAAGGTTGTACTTGGAAAGTTCGCGCGCTGTGGCACATCCGGTCAGACCGCCACCTATGATGAGTACGTCGGGTCTCGCACCGTCATAAAGCTCGTCGCAAACAGAAGGTAATTTTACCTTCTGTTCAAATCCCTTAAGCTTTATGTCGTTGATGACACCATAGTACTCGTGGCCTGCGGCCTTCTTGCCCGCGCGCACTATCTTGTTCCAGTCGTCGAGTTCACCACGAAGGACTATACAGCCCTTCTCCTCTGTGACCTCGATTGATGAATCAATCTCGTGTATCTTTTTAACTTTTTTGTCAAAAGACTTACTCATTTGCAATAAATTCCTTCATATACTTTTGGAGAAGTTCGCGCTCTGATTCAATCTGCCAGATACCATAGCGGAGCACCCAAGCAACAAGATCCCAAGGTTTGGACTCATCCTTTTCAATACCTGTAATCTTTGTGTATGCCTTCATATACTTGTTAAAGATGAATACGCGGATTGTTCCATAGAGGAAGAGTTCA
>JAUNQL010000136.1 GCA_030536195.1 Clostridia bacterium
GCGATTTATAATCATTCAATTTGTCAATCACCTCCTTGACACGCATACATACGCTGTTTATTATGCTCTTCCGAACAATGTCAATTGTGTTTTGCTGTTCAAAGAAAATGGCGGCGAATAAAATCCGCACTTCATCATACGCTCTAAGAATACTATACAAGACACAGAACTCATAACGAGATAAATCCTTCTCTATTATGAAATCGGTGTCAGTAATGGCTACCCCAGGACAGACATTATTGATTGCCTGCTGAGCAAGGTTGCGGGAAAAATCACTCTCCTGTGTTGTAGCGTCGGAAGAAATTAAGCTAAGCTCATTTCTCATCTGAATCAGTTTGTCGTAATCCATATAATATCTCTTATCCTACTAAAACAAAGGTAAGAATATTTCTCAATTCTCGTAGTCATTGGATTTCTTTCGTTGGATTTTGGATTGGATTTAAAGTGCTGTGTATTAATTTGTTAAGGAATACTTGTTGATTATTTTTGCGTCGTGAAACAAAAACACACAAAATGAAAAAGACTACAAACATTTCCCCAAAGACCCTTGATGAGTTCATAGCCCAGAACGGTTACTATGTATGCCTGCCCATCAACTTTGCCGTAGTGTTTACTCCAAGCGAGCTCATAGTGCTGAGTGTCATAAAGCACAATCTCAATATAGGAACGAAGACTTTCAGCATTTCTCTTTTGAAGGTTTGGACGGGTTTGAGCCAGAATACAATAAAAGATGCTTTGACATCCTTAGTGGACCTTGATGTCCTCAGCAAAGGGTCGGTAAGTAAAAAAGGGACCTTCTACAAAATCAACGAGAAGAAGCTTGCCCGCCTGTATATGGAACTTAACAGAACGACAGCCCCAGTCGAAAGGCTTCGGATAGCGGATAGATTTCGTGGAGAAGGGAAAGAACTGCATGCAGGAAGAATTGCAGAGTTTGAAAACACGGAGTTTGACACAAGAAGATAACGTTATCAATATAAAAAATTAAAAATCATCAGTTTATGAAAAAATCAATCATCCCGATGAGTGACATCGGACCCATACTCCCCAAGGAGTATTTGATGGACCAGACAAAGGACATATACCACCATGGCCTGCCACCTGGTCTTTACACAGGAGTCAAACCTCTTGACAATCTGTTTCGCTTAGACACTGGTCGTGTCTGTGTTGTAACAGGCATCCCGAATGACGGGAAGTCGGAGTTCGTTGACTTTGTTGTTACTTCTCTTAACAAGAAGTATGGTTTTAATGCAGCGTATTTCTCGCCCGAAAACCAACCTGTATCTTTCCATATTTCTAAGCTGGTCTCCAAGTTCACTAACAAGCCGTTCTGTGAAAACTGTATTACGGAAGATGAACTGACGAATACGCTTGCGTACATCACAGACCACTTCTTCTTTTGCAACTACGAGAAGGTCAAGACTACGGACCAGATACTGTCTTGTGCTCGTGCACTTATACAGGGACGCGACGTGAAGATACTGGTGATAGACGCTTTCAACAAGATTGAGAGCGAGTGCGGAGATGGCGATGCCCTTCAATTCATCAGCAGCTTCCTGGACAAACTTTGCGCTTTTGCTATCAAGGAGGATATATTGGTGTTCCTGGTCGCACATCCTCGCAAGATGGACAGTGGCAGGCAACCAGGCCCATACGATATTAACGGCAGTGCCAACTTTTTTAACAAATCTGATTTCGTTATCTCAGTCCAAAGAAACAGAAGAGATGAGGAAGATACGAGTGTCACCATTGGTGTAGGTAAGGTTAAGTTCAAGAACTATGGCAAGCAGGGTAGTATAGAGCTCCTTTATGATGAAGCATCTGGCAACTATTACAGTGAGGAGTTTGATGCTCTGGCTTTCCTTGATGACGAGAACGTCGAACCTAATGGCTATACCCCAGACGATTTTATCATCCCCCCTGTTTCTAGGAATGAAGACCCTCTCAATGTTGAGGTCTCCGTATATGCGGGTACTGGTGACAACATCGGTGAGATACAGAACTTGAAAGATTTTTTATTGACGGACAAGTACAAGGCCATCGCAGAAGCAATCCGCAAAGGTAGTAACCCCGAAGAACGTCACGACATAAAGGCAAAGTATAAGCACAGCATCCCGTGTGCTACTGTATCTGGCTCATTCAGCAAGCGCGAAGCAGGAAGCCTTCTCCGTCCCACAGGACTACTGTGTATTGACGTAGATTACAAGGACAACAAAGACATCATCCAGAGTGTCCCTGAGATATTCCGCGAGCTGCCATACGTAACATACATGTCAAAATCAATCTCTGGTGACGGTTACTTCGCAATCGTCAAGATAGACAATCCGTCAAACATCAAGCAGCATTTCCTGGCTATTGAGAAGGACATGAAGGCCATGGGCATCACAATAGATGCGTCCTGCAAGGATGCCACCCGCCTCCGCTTTGCCACGTATGATGCCGATGCTTATTACAATCCTCAGGCTACTACATACTACAAAGTATGGGAGGAGGAAGAGCAGAAACAGAGTGTAACGGCTAAGGTAAGTCCTCAGTTCTTTCAGAGCGCAACGATGCAGCCTAATGAAGCCTTGGACAAGCGCATAGAGATAATCAAGACCCTTGGCTTAGCCATTCCTGACGACTACGCAACCTGGTTTCAACTTGGAATGTCTCTGAGTACGTTAGGAGAGGATGGCAGACAGTATTTTCACACTCTATCAGCCATGTCCCCTAAGTATTCCCAGAGCGAGTGCGACGCGCAGTACGATGAAATCTTGGAGAGATACGGAGCGTCCAATGAGTACACACTTGGCACAGCCGTGCATATCCTTAACGACGTCATTAACAAATCAACAGCAAATACACATGAGTAAAATCAGAACATCGGAAGAGCTCTACGACATGATTCTTTCACATCCGTCGTGGACCGAAAACAAACAGAAAGGTTGCATCGAATATTTCTGCCTGACCGAAGGCAGTAGTTTCGAAGCCGAATGGGATGGATTTCAAAATCACAAGTACAGACAAATGAAAATATGATAATGGATAAAAACATTGTCGGGGGATTCGCTCCCTCTGGGGTTGAAATGATACACACCCCTTCTATTAACTTCCGCTCACTTCTCCCTTCTGAGGTGGATGTAAGACCAGCAGAGGTAAGGGATTTTAAAACTACGCTCCTCCTTTATCAAGACG
>JAUNQL010000137.1 GCA_030536195.1 Clostridia bacterium
TCGAGTCCCTTCTGGCGCGCCATAAAAAGGACAGCAGGGTATGTACCCTGCTGTTTTTTTATGTCGCTGGGACTCGTTAGTAAGAATTGACAAAAGTGCTGATTTTGTTATAATAAAAACGAAAGGTAAACCAAGCAGACGGTTTGCCAAAATAGAGAGAGTTAAATAACCGCTACCCTAAGAGGTTGGCGGTTATTTACGTTTTACAATTACAGTAATGGTATAAAAAGAAACAACCTCCTACAGTTTGTAGGGGGTTGGTTCTTTCTTTATTCTGAGAAAAATTTTAAAAGTCGTTCTTTGTAATCGGGTGCTTCGTCGTAGACGGCGTGGCTGTAGCCGTCGTACATGTAGAGCGAGCAGCCAAGGGCGTTGGCGAGTTCGACGGATGAGGAAGGCTGAAGGGCCTTGTCGCAATTGGAGCCGATGACGAGAACTGGGCACTTGATCTTGCCAAGGTCTGGGAATGCATTGAAGCCAATGCATGCGCAGAGCTCGGAGTATGCACGAGAAAGTTCCTCGTCAGTGGCATCGGCCTCGATTGCAGTAAAGGCGTCGGCCCACTCAGTTAAGAACTCGTCACTGTAGATGTGCGTGCGCATGTCGCGGTTTAGGGCGACAACGTCACGCTGTTCGATATATGATTTCCAACGGTTCATTATCTCAAGAGTCGAGTCGTTGATCCTGGCAAACGTCGAGCCTAAAACTATTTTGTCAATGAACTCTGGGTGGCGTATTGCGAGTTCTTGCAATACCATGCCACCAAGGGATGCACCAAAATAGTAGGCGTGCTCGACGCCAAGCAGGCGTAACGCGAACGACAGGTCATCCGCCATGTCGCGTGCGGAGTAGCCACGCCTCATGTCCTTGACGTAGTCAAAGACATAGCAAGTGTACTCCGCTGAAAATGGCGCATAAGCTGCAATGATCGCGTCAGCTGAAAGCATGACGGATTTAAGGCTCATGCCTGGAACAATAACAAACACCTTTGGCCCGTTGCCAAAAGTGAAATAATCCATTTCAAAGTTATCAAATTTTACGGTCTTGATTTCGGCCATAGTAAAATCCTCTTTTAAAATATTGATACTATTATATCATAAATATGTTATACTCAAAATAGCCATTTTCGAGAGTTGCTCGTATAAATATAAGATAACCTAATATTAGGAGGCAACGAAATGAAGAAAGTTATAAGTATCATACTGGATTTGTTAATGATTATTGCTCTCGCCATCCCTGCGTTTGCTGAGGAGAATGATGCAATTGTTGTTACAACAACTGAACAGTTCATAGACGCAATTGAAAGTAGTGAGCACAAGACTGTCACTATCAAACTTGTTGCAAATGAAATAGAAACAAATGAGAGTTTTGATATTCCAAGCAATGCTTCAATCACAATTGATTTAAACGGTAACAAGCTTATCTCAAATGCAATTTATGTACTAGAGAATGCTTCTCTCACAATCTGTGATAAGGCAAATCAAATTGGTGTATTTAAGTGCCAAACTTTGTACAACTATGGTTCTCTATAAATATATGGCGTTGACAATGAACTGGTAGATCTCTTTAACTACAATCTTGCTTCACTTCGAAGCGTCACGAGCGCAAATACAATTTTATACATTTCAAATTGCGAACGTGCAGTAACCTATGTTGGTAGCAGATTAAAAGCGGATATATCCAATAATGTCGACTCAAGTGGAATCGTATTTTTAAGCATCAATTCTATCAAAAAAGTAAACTATGATCACATTGGTAAAACATACCCATTAGATATAAACAAAAATGCTTACATCAGCATTGACGAGCTTGCAAAAGTTCAAGACGCCATAATCAACAATGCGAGAGATCTCCCACTCCCAACTCCAACTTTGGATGGTGCAGAGTTCACTAGATGGGAAAACGATATAAAATATCTTCCAAAAGAAACAAGAACAATGATGAGTGCAACGTTTACATACAAAGAGGCAGTAACTCTTGACTATAACGACGGCACAGGAACAACTCAAAAAGTAGATGTATATGACAGTGGTACACTTGTAAACAGTCTCCCAGAGATGGACCGTCATGGATATTACTTTAGTAATTGGACCAGGAATAACAAAGTAGTTAAACCAGGCGATGTTTTGAAAGCAAACTGGGTCCCAATTTCTGGTAACGAGTACAAGATTGCTAATGCACTCAAACTACTCGGTGTTGGCCAGACAGATATAAACAAGATGCTCGACATCGTCAGTGTAAACTCATTGACAGGTTCTGTATTTACATCCGAACCAGTTTGGGGTGTAATCATCGCAGCGTTAATGCTTGGTTGTTTCGCTGGCGGTATAGTATTCGACAGAAAGAAGAATAGTAAATAATGGAAGAGTTAAACAAACGATTCACATTAACAAATGAAGAAATTAAAGAGGCCGTTGACGAAGGCGCTGCCACATACATGGCAATCGCCGGCAAGCGTGCTGCAAGCGAGAGCAAGTTCAGGCTCATCCTTGAGGAGCACTTGCTCTGCTATCAAGACGCATACGGCAAGGACGGCAACTGTACTTTAAAGATTAAAAAAGAGTTCGCCCAGATAAAAGTATCAATATACAACAAGGGTGAAGCACTAAATCCAATTAGTACTGATGACCTTCTCCCTGATGAGATTGACTTCATAGACAATCTCAAGCACAAGATGGGCATCACTACCAAATATGAGTACAGCAATAAAAACGGTGGATACAACATAGTCTCCTACTATGCTGAGAAGAAGCCGATGAAGAACAAGACTCTCATCTACATCCTCTCAGCAATTGCACTTGCAACCATACTGTTCTTCATCGTCTCAGCCTTCTCAGAGGCCACACAGGAGCTCATCCTCACCGGTATAACTCAACCAGTGTTTAACAAGATGACAGCCATCATCACAACCGTTTCAAGCTGGCTTGTACTCTTTGCAGTAATCACCGGTATTGGTGGCATGGGTGACACAAGTAAAGTTGGTAGACTTGGTAAGACGCTCTTTGGTGAAATGGGCAGGTCATACTTCGTAGGTGGCATCCTCTTTGGTGTAATCGCCGGCCTTGTATACATGACAAGGGACATAAACTCAACAGATACTGATAACCCACTAGCCCAGATAATCCAACTAGTGCTAGATATCATTCCAAGCAACA
>JAUNQL010000016.1 GCA_030536195.1 Clostridia bacterium
TTATCATCACCCCATTCACTGTAAGCATCACTGGTGATTTACTCGAAGAACTCGAAAACAGTGGAATGTTCTTCCAGTCATAGTAACTTAACGGGCACACCCAATCGGCGTGCCCTTACTTTAAATTATAGGAGTGATTATTTTGCTTACACCAAAACAGCTCAGCACACATGAATTTCAGATGGCTGGACGTAATGCATACAAAGCATCAGACGTTGATGAGTTCCTTGATGAGGTAACTGAATCATACGACCAGATGTTTAGAGAAAACGGCGAGCTCGTTAAAAAGCTCAACCTTGTAGCTGACAAGCTTCAGCAGTACAAGGCTGATGAGGACAACATCAGAAACGCTCTCTTAACAGCTGAGAGAATGAAGGAATCCATCGTTAAGGATGCAGAGGACAGCGTTAAGTCCAAGGTTGCTGAGGGCGACGAAAAGGCTGCTGCAATTATTGCAGAGGCTAACGAAAAAGCTGAGGAGATTTTAAAGCTTGCTCAGGCTAACGCAACTAAGCTTCTTGCTAAGGCTCAGGAACTTTACGATGATCAGGTAAGTTCAATCAAGGAAGAGGCTGAAAAGGAAGAGGCTCATCTTCTCAAGATTAAAGAGGAGTCTACCAAAGTTCGCGCTGACCTTATTGACTCATATCAGAAGCAGATTAGCATCCTTGAATTCACACCTGACTTCGCTGAGGAAGTAAGACTTGCTCGTCAGAAGAAACTCGATGAAATCGAGGAAAAGGTTGAGGAGATTACTGAGGAAGTAATCGACTCAGAAGAGGACGAGGAAGAACCAGAGTTCGAAGTTGAAATCGAATATGCCGATGACGACGAAGACGATGAGGGCGAGGACGAAGACATCGAATTCGAAGAGGATGACGAGGAAGACGAAGAAGATGCTGATGTAGATGAGTATCTTGACGACGAAGAGGAAGAGGACGAGGAGTTCGAGGACATCGATTCTGGTAACGACCTTTTCTCAGATGACGACGACGAGGACGAGGAGAAAGAGGACGACGAAATCTCTCTCTTCTAAGAAATGAGGCACTTATGCTTATTACCATAACGCTTGTTATGGTTGCCTTGCTTGTTGGTCTCGATCAACTAATAAAGTACTTGGTAATAACCAATGTAAAACCAGTAGATGCTGTTCCTGTAATCGACAACATATTGCAATTTAGATATGTTGAAAATACAGGTGCAGCATTTAGTATCCTTAGTGATAAAACATGGTTGCTCTCTCTTATCACAGGTTTGATGATAGTTGGTGCACTCTTGTACCTCTTTATCAGCAAGCCAAAGAGCAAACTCCTCACCACATCAATTATTCTTGTTGTAAGTGGTGGCCTTGGAAATTTGATTGATAGGATTTTCAGGGGCTATGTTGTGGATTTCATTGAGTACCTCTTTATGGAGTACGCTGTCTACAACTTTGCGGATATCCTGGTAACCATTGGCGCAGTATTACTAGTAATTGCCATATTCTTGGACAAAGGTGAAACTGATGAATGACGTTGTAACGTTCATAGTAGAGGACGAGCAAAAGGGCGAACGTATTGATACGGTCGTCGCACTTTTCGACGACGATATGACACGTTCAGCTGCTCAAAAGCTCATCACAAATGGCGACGTAGTTGTAAACGACGAGGTCGTTTCCAAAAACTACAAGGTTCGTTCCGGGGATATTGTTAAGGTGACCATACCTGACCCGGTTTTACTGGATGTAAAACCGGAAAACATTCCACTTGATATTGTCTATGAGGATGATGACCTGCTTGTTGTCAACAAGCCTAAGGGCATGGTTGTGCACCCGGCGCCAGGTAACGCCGACGGCACACTTGTCAATGCCCTGATGTATCACTGCTCGGGCTCACTGTCCGGCATCAATGGTGTGATAAGGCCAGGCATTGTCCACCGTATCGACAAGGATACGAGTGGCCTGCTCATAGTCGCCAAAAACGATGCCGCACATCTTGGCCTTGCCGAGCAGATTAAGGAGCACTCCTTCACGCGCTGTTACCGCGCCGTCGTGCACGGCAACATCAAGGATGATGAGGGGACGATTGATGCTCCAATCGGCCGTAACCCTAAGGACCGCAAGAAGATGGCTGTTACAACGAGTAACTCCAGAAACGCTGTTACGCACTTTAAGGTGCTTGAGCGTTTTGGCAATTTCACTTATGTCGAGTGCAGACTTAAGACGGGGCGCACTCACCAAATTCGAGTTCATATGGCTTACAAGGGCCACCCAGTCGCTGGCGACTTGGTATATGGACCGAAAAACACACCTACGGAAATGAATGGCCAGTGTTTACACGCTGGGCTCATTGGATTTATACATCCAAGAACTGGGGAATACCTCGAATTTGAGGCGCCCCTACCTGATTATTTCGAAAAATTTTTAAAGAAATTGAGGGATAAACAATGAATGCAGAACTCAAGGCAAAACTTCAAAAAGATGCAACTAGAGTTCGTATGAGTGTTATCGAAGGCACTTTCAATGCGAAGTCTGGTCATCCAGGCGGATCACTCTCTGTTTCAGACTTGATGACATATCTCTATATGTACAAGTTGAACATTGATCCACAGAACCCACAGTGGGAGGACAGGGACCGTTTCGTTCTCTCTAAGGGTCACACAGCACCTGCACTTTACGGTGCACTTGCACTCCGTGGTTTCTTCGATGAGGAGGAAATCAAGACTCTCAGAAAGCCAGGCTCACGCCTTCAGGGTCATCCATCTATGCACATGACTCCTGGTGTCGACATGAGTACAGGTTCTCTTGGCCAAGGTATATCAGTAGCAGTTGGTATGGCTCTTGGTGCAAAGATCAAGAATAAGTCATATCGCGTTTACACTATCCTTGGTGACGGTGAAATCGAAGAGGGTCAGGTTTGGGAAGCAGCAATGTTTGCTGGTGCCAAGAAGCTTGACAACCTTGTTGTTGTAGTTGACAACAACAACCTCCAGATTGACGGTACAATTGAGGAAGTAAACTCACCATACCCAATCGATGAGAAGTTTAAGGCATTTGGCTTTAACGTAATCAACATCGACGGTCATGACTTTGACCAGATTGATGATGCCTTCACACAGGCAGAAAATTACAAGGGCGCTCCTACAGCTATCATCGCAAAGACAGTTAAGGGCAAGGGCGTTTCATTCATGGAAAATCAAGTAGGCTGGCATGGTAAGGCTCCAGACGCTGACCAGTATGCACAGGCTATGGCAGAATTAAAGGAGGCACTCTAATATGGCAGACGTAATTAAGAAAGCTACTAGAGATGGCTACGGCGAAGGCCTCTTAGCTCTTGGCGAAAAGGACGCAAACGTAATCGTTATGGATGCTGACCTTGCAGGCGCTACAAAGACAGGCGTTTTCAAGAAGGCTTTCCCAGACAGATTCTATAACGCTGGTATCGCAGAAGGTAACTTGATCGGTGTTGCTGCTGGTCTTTCACTTTCTGGTATCACAGTATATGCAAGCTCATTTGCTATGTTCGCAGCAGGCAGAGCTTTTGAACAGATTAGAAACTCAATTGGTTATCCACACCTCAACGTTAAAATCTGCGCTACACACGCAGGTATCTCTGTTGGTGAAGACGGTGCTTCTCACCAGTGCAACGAGGATATTGCTCTCATGAGAACAATTCCTGGTATGACAATCATCAACCCAGCTGACGCAGTTGAGGCAAAGGCAGCTGTACTTGCAGTAGCTGACTTTGAGGGTCCAGTTTACATGCGTTTCGGTCGTTTGGCAGTGCCAGTAATCAACGACGAAGCAACATACAAGTTTGAAATTGGCAAGGGAATCACTCTCACAGAGGGTAATGACGTTGCTATTATCGCAACAGGTCTCATGGTTAACGAGGCTTTGATTGCAGCAGAGCAGCTCAAGGCAGAGGGCATCAATGCCCGCGTTATCAACATCCACACAATCAAGCCTCTTGATGAGGAAATCGTTATCAAGGCAGCTAAGGAATGTGGTTGTGTTGTAACAGCTGAGGAGCACAGCATCATCGGTGGTCTTGGTGGAGCAGTAGCTGAGGTACTTTCAGAGAATTGCCCAACACCAATTAAACGCGTTGGCGTGAACGACACATTTGGTGGTTCTGGCCCAGCAGTTGAGATGCTCAAGATCTATGGCCTTGATGCAGACCACATCGTTGAGGCTGCAAAGCAGGCTATCACTCTCAAGTAAGGATTAACAAGATGGAAGAATTTAGTTGGAAAAAACTATGTGCATCAATGTCATCAGTAAAAATTGCTGGCATTGATTCAGTCGGTGACATAAGGGTTTATACAATGAACTACCAAAACCCTTATCACCTTGACTACATGCTTGAAAATGGTGTTAAGAACACAGCTGACTTGCTTATCAAAGCAACCAAGGAGATCTCAGGTGGTATCCCACTCTTTGTAATCCCTGGTCGCTACGCATGCTCAAGTTTCAATGCCAAGACACCAGAGGGCAAGCGTTTCCTCGCTCGTAACTTTGATTATAAGGATTCTCCTTGTATGGTAGTTTGGTGTAACCCAGAGGACGGTTATAAGAGCATCGGCATCTGCGATATGCTCTTTATGACCTATGGCTTTAAGCGTACACCAATCGAGACTTGGAACCGCTACTTTACACTCATGGCACCATACACAGTTATGGATGGCATGAATGAAACTGGTCTCTGCATCGCAGTATTGGAGCAGAAGGGTCCGGCTACTAAGCAGACAACAAGTCGCCCTGACATCACAACTACAGTTGCAATTCGCGCTATCCTTGATAAGTGCGCAACAGTTGAAGAGGCGATTGAGCTTCTTGATTCCTATGACATGAATGATGCTGTTTTCTGCAACTACCACTATCACATCATCGATAAGAAGGGTGGTAACGTAATCATTGAGTACGTTAACAACAAGATGAATGTGGTAAGGCCAGAAAAGCGCAAGAAGTATCAATACACAACAAACTTCTTACTCTCAAACCCAGGTGGCGACGTCAAGGGTAACTTCGGCTACAGCCGCTATTACCAGATGCGCGACTTTATTGAGCCAAGGAAGGGCGTTATGACAGTTGATGAGGCTATGCAGCTTCTCGAGCATGTTAAGCTCGAGTACAGGCATCACCTCTTAAAGCACCGTGTTACAAGCCTCTGGAGTGTCGTTTACAATATTGACGACCTCACAATTGACCTTGTAGCAGGCGCTGATTTCTCAAAGCGCTACAGTTTTTCACTTGATTCTCCAGCAACTTGAAATTAAAGTAGAGGGAGGTTTTAAACCTCCCTCGCTTCTTACCGGGGTGTAGCGCAGTTGGTAGCGCGCCTGCTTCGGGAGCAGGAGGCCGTGGGTTCAACTCCCGCCACTCCGACCAGATCTTATAAAAAGGATATGTTTTAATGAAACTTGGAATAGTAGGTTTACCAAATGTTGGTAAAAGCACACTTTTTAATGCAATAACAAATGCTGGCGCAGGCGCTGCAAACTACCCGTTTTGCACAATCGAGCCAAACGTAGGTGTAGTAGCAGTACCTGATGAGCGTCTTGATTTGCTCACCGAGCTCTATCATCCAAAGTCAGTTGTACCAGCAAGCGTTGAGTTTGTTGATATTGCAGGCCTTGTTAAGGGCGCAGCACAGGGTGAGGGCCTTGGCAACAAGTTCCTCTCACACATCCGTGAGGTTGATGCAATCATCCACGTTGTTCGCTGCTTCGAGAACGACGACATCGTTCACGTAGAGGGCTCAATTGACCCAGCACGTGATATTGAAACAATTAACCTTGAACTCATCCTCTCCGATATGGAGGTCCTTGAGAAGCGCATTCAGCGCGTAGAGAAGGCAATGAAGGGCGACAAGTCTCTTGCCAAGGAGCTAGAGATCTTGAACCGCTTCAAGGCTGCACTCGAGGACGGCAAGTGTGCGCGTACAGTTGAGCTCACACCTGACGAGGAGGAGTCACTTGTTGACTTTAACCTCCTCACATACAAGCCAGTTATCTACGCTTGTAACATGGGTGAGGATGACTTCTCAGGTGGCATCGAGTCGAACGCGAGATACCAGGCAGTCAAGGCTATTGCGGATAGTGAGGGTTCTCAGACACTTCCTATCTGTGCGGAACTAGAGGCACAGATAGCAGAGCTCGATGCGGAGGAGAAGGAGATGTTCCTCTCAGACCTCGGCATTGAGAAGAGCGGTCTTGACCTTCTCATCCAGCGCTCATACGATTTGCTCGGCCTTATGTCATTCTTGACAGCAGGCGAGCCAGAGGTTCGCGCTTGGACAATCAAGAAGGGCACCAAGGCTCCAAAGGCCGCTGGCAAGATCCACTCCGACATCGAGCGTGGATTTATCCGCGCAGAGGTCATCAACTACCAGACACTCCTTGACTGCGGCTCACTCTCAGCTGCACGTGACAAGGGCCTTATCCGTTCAGAGGGTAAGGAGTACGTGATGCAGGACGGCGACGTCGTACTATTCCGATTCAACGTATAAAAATAAGGCTCCACTTGAAAAAGTGGAGCCTTTAATTTTTACTCTATTGAATTGCCTTGTATATGTCGCCCTTCTTAAGGCCTGTCTGTTTCGCTGCAGTTTTTGCAGCGTCATTTTTTGACATGCCTTTGTCGACGAAGTCGAGTGCAAGCGCGGTAGCGTCCTCAAGTGTGACCTCCTCGGTCTTGTCCTCTTTCGCGCCTGCTATGATGAGGACAATCTCGCCCTTGAGGTTGTTGTCCGGATAGGCCTCTACGGCAGCCGATAAGGTAGTTTTGATAACTTCCTCATGAATCTTAGTAAGTTCTCTGACAATCGCTATTTCGCGGTCTCCGAGCGCCTCATAGAGGTCGCGGAGAGTTGCTGAGAGTTTGTGTGGCGCCTCATAGAAAATCATTGTACGGCGCTCGCAGCGAATGTCATCGAGATGCTCACGTCTGGACTTCTTATTTACACTCAAAAAGCCCTCGAAAGTAAAGCGACCATTGTCCATGCCAGATATCGCAAGTGCTGTTGCAAAGGCGGTCGGGCCTGGAACTGATTGAACGGTGATGCCACGCTCGTGGCACGCCTTGACAAGTTCCATGCCAGGGTCCGATATAGCCGGCATACCGGCATCGGATACGAGCACACAGTTCTCGCCGTTTATAATTCTATTTAGTATCTCGTCCTCGCGCTCGAGCTTGTTGTGCTCGTAGTAGGAGACGAGTTGTTTTTTTATGTCAAAGTGGTTAAGGAGCTTTAAGGTAACTCTTGTGTCCTCAGCAGCGATAAAGTCGCACTCCTCAAGTGTTGCAATTGCCCTTGGGGAGAAGTCGGAGAGATTACCTATTGGTGTTCCCATTACAAAAAGTGTTCCAGCCATTTTATTCTCCTAAGTCCCTATACTGTCCGATGATACTGATAAGTTCCTCTGAGTCATTGCCGTTCTCATCCTGGATGATGAGAGGAGGGAGGACCTCCATGAAAGGTTTAGAGCCTTTCTTACCCTCTATCAGGAATAGCCATGGAGCCGTGTCAGGTCGTTTCTGAACAAACCTCAATGTCTTAGGCTCTAAGTTATGTGCTCTCATTTCGCACATAACGTCCGAAAGGCGCTCTGGGCGATTGCACATACAGAACTTGCCACCGAAGTTTAAAAGCTCCTCTGCAGCCTTGCAGACGTCGCTTACGGTGCAGGCAATCTCGTGCCTTGCAATCTGCTCAGGTGTAGCCTCTGAGAGGATGCCAGAGCCTGCTGGCTTGTACGGTGGGTTCATTGTAACGACATTGTATGTGCCCTTTGGAAGATCAAGACTTTTAAGGTCGCCAAGTATAGCAGTAACACTGCTGCCGTTAAGTTCATTTGAACGCTTAACTTGGTCAATCGCAGCCTCTTGGATATCAACACCAGTGATGTCCTTCACACCATCGCGGAGCCAGATGAATGGGATGATTCCGCAACCAGTTCCAAGGTCGATACATTTGTCGCTTCGTTTTGGATTTGCAAAGTTGGCAAGGAGGATTGCATCCGTTCCGAATCCGTGGATAGGGGAGCAGATTACTTTGATACCAGAGCCTAGTGTCTCGACAAATTCACTTTTACCGTCAAGCTTTGGCATGATGTCCTCCATGGTAGAAAAAAGACCTGGAATTGCTTCCAGGTCCCTCTCGTTAATCTAATGTGCGATTATGCCTGCTCGATAGCACCTGTTGGGCAAGTGTCAGCGCATGAACCACAGTCGATGCATGTAGCAGCGTCGATTGCATAGATGTCGCCTTCAGAGATAGCCTCTACTGGGCAACCGTCTTTGCATGAACCACAAGCTACGCAAGAGTCAGTAATTTTGTATGCCATAAAACTTTACCTCCTTATTATGATATCAATATTTTAACAGAAACCTAGGTTTTTTCAAGTGGGTTACTGTAAAATAACTGTTAAAATTTTGACAATATGCCTAGAACAACACCTAAAATAATACCAACTGCAAGGATGATATATACTTCTCTAGAACCTGGTTTTTTGATGTTAATCTTGGAAATGAAAAGTATTGCAGTGATAATTAAAACTATTTGGTAGAATGTTGCAAAGTTTGCTCCGATAAGGCCCTTGAAACAGAAGAGGGCAGGAGCGATAAGAGCTGATGTTGTAATAGGAAGACCTGTGTAGTTGGTATCCTTGTTGTCAGGGTCTGAGCGTCTCTCCATCTCAATTACATTGAAGAATGCGAGACGTACAACTCCAGCAAGGACCAGGCACACAGCGGAGATGATACCGAGAATCCTATTGCCACCAAGGCAGATGCCGATTGTGGCAGGGAGTGCACCAAAACAAATTAAATCACAGAGTGAATCAATTTGGATACCAAATTGTTTCTCTCGCTCTGTCCTGTTCTTCTTAGAACGGGCAATTCTGCCATCAAACATATCGCAAAAGCCTGATATTAAAAGGCAGAGAACTGGAATGCCAATGGAAGCAACTTCACCTGCTGCATAGAGTATTGCAAAACCAATACCTGTGACAGCTGAAGCAAGTCCTATATAAGTCAAAATAACTGTGTATGACCAAATGCCAATCAACGAGATTTCCCCCAAACTTATAACTGTTTAATAATCTTTGCTACTGCTTCCTCAATTGGGCCGTTGTTTTCAATTTCAACATCGGCAGCATCCTGATAGAGAGGAAGACGGATTTTTTGCATTTCTTTCAATGTTTCAGGGCTCTTAGAAAGTGGCCTGTCGTCAGTTGGAAGAAGGTCTATATCGCGACGGATAAAGAATATCTTACCGTTTTGATGAAGTGCTGGGTAGTTGTCTGCATCAAGGATAGCACCACCGCCAAGGGCGATAACCTTGTTGCTGAGTTTGCAAGTCTCAAGGATTGCTTGATGCTCAAAGTTGCGGAAAGTTTCCTCACCGTACTTGTTGATGATTTCGGCAACTGTCTTCTTCTGCTCTGCTTCAATCATCTTGTCTATATCAATAACCTCACGGCCTGTTGCGTCACCAATCATCTTGGCGATGGTTGTCTTGCCGCAACCTGGCATACCTGTGAGAATGATATTCTGGTTCTGCTTGTAGAGCATTGTTGTTACGTCCTCAACTGTCGCATTGATCATGTTGCGATCGAAGAAGAGGTTGTAGCTCTCACGAGCCTGTGCTACGAGCATTGAGAGACCGCCAAGGTATGGAATACCGAGTTGTTCAGCCTCGAGGAGCAATGCTGTGCGAAGTGGGTTGTATACCACATCAATAACGTATGAGAGGTTCTTGAATTCCTTAAGAGAGATAGGGGATACAAGATTCTCTGGATACATGCCAACAGGAGTGGTGTTAACGATGATGTCGGCATCGTGATGAATGTTTACTGTCTCATAGTTAATGGCACCGTCGCGAGATACTATGATAATCTCACGTGCGCCGAGGTCCTCGAGTGCTACTCGAGCAGCCTTGGAGGCGCCACCGCTACCGAGGATCAAAACCTTCTTGCCTTCAACATCAACTGACTTGCGCTCAACCATATACTTAAAGCCGGCAACGTCAGTGTTGTAGGCGCAGAGTTTGCCCTTCTTCATAACAACCGTGTTGGCAGCGCCAACGCGGAGAACGTCATCTGAAAGTTCCTGACAGAATGCGAGAATAGCAGTCTTGTAAGGAATTGTGACATTGAGACCCTGGATGTCTGAGCGAGAGAGGAATTCCTCCAAGTGCTCTGGGTCAATCTCAAGGAGCTGGTAGTCGTAGGCAACCTTGCCGCGAAGTCCAAGTTCCTTGTGAATCTGCTCTGAATAGCTGTGGCCGAGGTGCTCGCCGAGGAGACCGTATACACCTGGCATCTGAACTACCTTGCGCTTTTCATCCTCGTTATATGCCTTAATCCAGTTTTCCTGATAGTCCTTAGAGAGCTCAAGTACAGTTCTAAAGAGGGCAGTAGTGTATGCTGAAAATTCACCACTGAGGTCAGAGATTTCGTTGATAATCTCGTATTCACGTGATGTATCCTCAACAGGCATGTTGCGCTCTACTTTGTACTCCGCAATCTGCTCGGACAATTTCATTCTCTCGAGAAAACGGGCCAAAATATCCTTGTCAATTTTGTCGAGTTGGGATCTTACTTCGTCTAAGTTCTCAATCATAGTTTATCCTCCTCTGATAGGATTTCGGTAAGGCAGATTGCTGCGGCAGCCTCAACAATTGGTGCTGAGCGAAGCGCGATGCATGGGTCGTGCCTTCCTTTTATGTTAACTGTGACTTCTTCCATGGTTTTAAGGTTTATGCTCTGCTGTGGAAGTGCTATGGATGGGGTTGGTTTAAAGGCAACCCTAAATACTATAGGCATGCCGTTTGAGATGCCACCCAAGATGCCTCCACAGTTGTTGCTCTTAGTTTTAATAACATCGTTTTCGATGCAGTACTCGTCGTTACACTCCGAGCCTTTAAGTTCGGCGGATTTAAAGCCGGCGCCAAATTCGACACCCTTTACTGCCGGTATTGCAAAGAGGGCAAAGGAGAGCCTGCTCTCAAGCCCGTTCGCAAAAGGTCCGCCCACACCGGCAGGAACACCGTCGATTTGGCACTCGATTATGCCGCCGACGGAATCGCCATTTTCTATGGCGCCGTCAACGTCTCCAGTTTTGATAACTGACGCCGAAATGCTTATGTTACGGCGTTTTAGCATCTGGAGACAGATGCCTCCCAGCGCACAGAGTGGCGCTGTGAGTCGTCCCGAGAACTGGCCACCGCCAGTCATATCGTAGTCACTGCCGTATTTGACATACGCTGTGTAGTCGGCGTGACCAGGACGAGGGATATCTTTCAAATCGCTGTAATCGTTATCTCGAGCGTCAACGTTTTTGATTTCAATCTCGAGCGTATCGCCATCTGTTAGACCATTGGTGATACCACTCTTTATTATCGGATCATCTGGCTCGGTGCGAGCGGAGACTTTGCTTGATGTGCCTGGGCTTCTGCGACTAAGAAAAGCCGCAAGCTCATTCACATCAATTGCCTCCCCAACGGGGAGACCGCTTGCACGCACGCCCACTGATGGGCCGTGAGAGGTTCCAAAGTATTCAATGTTAAATGACATTGATTTGTCCTCCAAGAGACTCAATATCCTTAAAGAAGGATGGGTAAGATTTATCAACTGCGCGAGCTTCGTTAATTATGACTGGGCTCTCGCACCTGGTGGATGCTATCGTTGCAGCCATTACTATTCGGTGGTCACCAAAGGATTCAACTGTACCACCCTTGAGTGGCTGTGGATAGATGATGATGCCGTCCGCTGTATCCTCGGCCTTGCCACCAAGGGAGTTGATAAGTGCGCAGACTGAGGTCAGTCTGTCGCTCTCCTTGAGGCGGAGCCTTGCAGCGCCAGTGAACGTTGTGGTGCCATCGGCAAATGCTGCTGCAATAGAGAGGGCAGGGAGCAAGTCCGGTGTATTGAGAAGGTCAATCTCGTAGTTCTTGGCACCGAGGATGTTCTCTGTTTCCTCTATCTCCGCTGTGTAGAGGCTTAAAAAGTCAAGGATTGACTTGTCCCTCTGGAGTGAGTTGAAGCGGAGGTTGTTTATTGTGATATCGTTGCCAAGGAAATTAGCAACGTAGAAGAATGCTGCATTGGACCAGTCACCCTCAATTGAGAGTGAGCCTGGGGATACGTATGTTGCACCGCGCTTGATGATTGAGAAGTTGTCACTAGTTGGTGAAACTGTTGCAACACCGAACTCAGCGAGAGCCTTGATAGTGAGCTCAACATATCCTCGTGAGAGGAGAGGTGTGGTGAGTTTGACAGAGCTCTTCTCAATAAGTGGTAGTGCGAGCAGGAGACCAGATACATACTGTGAACTGAGGTCACCAGTTACCTCAAACTTGCCCGGCTGTAGTTTGCCAGTGCAAGTGAAAGGAAGGGTGTCAGATGAGAAGTTGACGCCGTGGGACTCAAGCGCGTTCTTGAGACTGCCTATTGGCCTCTCGGACAAGCGCTCGTTGCCTTTAAAGGTAACCTCGTCACAGAGCGCAGTTGCGACTGGCATAAGGAA
>JAUNQL010000138.1 GCA_030536195.1 Clostridia bacterium
CAGGCGCTCAGATGGAGATTAAGATTTAACAGCAAAATTAAAGGGCTAGCGAATTCGCTAGCCCTTTAATTTTGCCTATTATTTTGTCATCTCTAAAAACTCTGCCTCGTCGATAACTTTGATGCCGAGTTCGTTGGCTTTGGTAAGTTTGGAACCTGCTTCCTCGCCGGCGAGGACGTAGGTTGTTTTTTTGGAGACCGAGCCGGAAGCTTTGCCGCCGTACTGCTCAATAATGGCGGTGGCCTCGCTGCGCGTCAGCGTAGGCAGAGTGCCAGTAAGTACGAAGGTTTGGCCGGCAAAGCGGTCGTCGATTTTCTCCTTGGTTGATGCCATGTTGACGCCCTTTTCACGAAGACGATTAATGAGGTCAAGCGTCTCTCCTTTTGTGAAAAACTCGACAACGGACTCGGCCATAATGCGGCCAAAGCCCTCTATCTCAAGCACGTCAATAATCGATGCCGACATCATGGCATCGATTGTGCCAAAGTGCTCGGAAAGCAGCTTGGCCGCCTTCTCTCCGACGTGGCGGATGCCAAAGGCGGATATGAGTTTTGACAAGTCGTTAGACTTGGATTTTTCAATAGCAGAAATCAAATTTTCAGCAGACTTCATACCCATGCGATCAAGGCCAGCAATGTCGATGCTACGTAGGTCGTAGATATCGGCGATGTTGTGAACAAGGCCCTCATTTACAAGCATCATAACCACTGACTCGCCAAGGCCATCAATGTCCATTGCCGGCTTGGAACAGAAGTGTATGAGGTTGCGAAGGAGCTGTGCCGGACACTCTGGGTTGGTGCAGCGAATAGCTGCCTCACCCTCCTCACGGTATACCTCAGCACCGCAGGATGGGCAGATATTTGGAATATAATAAGGCTCAGTGACACCTGTGTGCTCAACGACTGAGACAACCTCTGGGATGATGTCGCCTGCTTTTCTAATCTTGATTCTGTCCCCTATATGGATGTCCTTTTCAGTGATAAAGTCCTGGTTGTGGAGTGTTGCGCGAGCAATAACAGAGCCCGCAACAAGGACTGGCTCAAACTCAGCAACAGGCGTAAGTACGCCAGTTCGACCTACTTGGATAGCGATATTGTTAATTACAGTTTCCTTCTCCTCAGGTGGGTACTTATATGCAATCGCCCACTTTGGGAACTTAGATGTTGAGCCAAGTTCCTCACGGAGGTTGAAATCATTTACCTTAATAACTGCACCATCAATATCAAATGGAAGTGTGTAGCGAGCCTCACCTATACGGGTAATTTCAGCCTCTGCCTCCTTGATACTCTCACATGGTGTATAGAAAGGAACTGTTTTGAAACCGAGCTCCTTTAAGTAGTCAAGTGAGTCCTTATGCTCAGTTGCATCATAGTCGCCATCAATCTGTTGAACGTTGAAAACAAAGATATCAAGGTTGCGCTCAGCTGTGATTTTAGCGTCCTTCTGACGGAGGGAACCAGCAGCTGCATTTCGTGGGTTTTTAAATGGCTTTTCGTCATTTAACTCCTGCTTCTCAACAAGTCTCAAGAAGACCTCTCGTGGCATGTAAACCTCGCCACGAACCTCGATAAATGGGACTTTTTCGGTCAAAGTTTGAGGAATGGACTTGATTGTTTTAAGGTTCTCAGTGATGTCCTCTCCGACATCGCCATCGCCTCTTGTTGAGCCCCTCGTAAACTCACCATTTACGTACTCGAGAGACACTGAAAGACCATCAATTTTAGGCTCAACAACATAGGCCGCACCAGATGTTTTAAGTGCAGCAGAAGTGCGCTTGCCAAAGTCGTCGAGTTCCTCAAATGAGAAAGCATCCTGAAGGCTCTCCATGCGAACGGTGTGAGGCACTGGTGAGAACTTGGTTGCAGCACTGCCCCCAACCTTCTGTGTTGGGGAATCCGCTGTAATCAAATCCGGATACTTTGCCTCTATTGCTTTTAGTTCGTTTGAGAGCGCGTCATACTCATAGTCCTCAATCTCAGGATTGTCGTTGTTATAGTAACGATCGCTATGATATTGAAGGGTTTTTCTTAGATATTCGGCGCGTTTTTCAGCCTCAAATTTTTCGTCCATTTTTGTCTCTCCAAAGCATAAAAATACGCTTATATTTTATCATAAAATTTGACTTTTTTCCAATCTAATATTACAATTTAACCATACTAATTTATTGAAATTTAGGAGTAGTAATATGACTGAACAGGAATACAATCCAGATATAATCACAGTAACTGATGACGACGGCGTTGAGCATATGTTTGAGGAGCTCGATCGCATCGAATCCGATGACAACAAGCGCTACGTTGCCCTCCTCCCTGTATATGCAGAGGACGAGGAAATCCTTGATGGCGACGACGAGCTCTTTATCCTTGAAGTAGTTGAGGATGAGGACGGCGAGACATTCCTCCAGATGATTGAGGATGAGGAGGAACTCTACGAAATCGGCGACATAATGTTTGAGCGCATCAAGAAGAAGTATCCTTTCCTTGTTGGCGAGGACGAAGAATAGTTAAAAGCCTGCCGGGTGCGATTCTCTTAGAACACTAACCCAACACACTTTTAAACGGGAGCTTTACTCGAAAGCGGAGTGCAGACCTCCCCATTTGGGACGCTGGGAGCACGGTAGTGGACGGTGAGCACCCACCTGCTTTTACATGCAGGTTACTGATCCTAAGACCCCGGCTCGGCGGGTGACAAAAAAGCGACTGTGCAATGTATGCACAGTCGTTTTTTATTATCAAAATACGAACTGATTTTCGATTTTTTGTTGAATAGATGATGTAAATATGATATACTATATGTATGAAAGAAAATCTAATACATTCAAGAACTTGCGTATACAATATTAATTACCATGTGGTGTGGTCTGTGAAATATCGCAGAAAGATTCTGACTGCTGAGATAGAGAAGTATCTGAAAGAACTGGTACAGCAGATTGCAGAGGATAAAGGGTTTACGGTGCACTTATTTGAAGTTGGTGAAGGTGATCATATTCATTGTTTTGTGTCAGGCCCACCGAAGCTTTCTATAACAGATATCGTGAAATATCTGAAAGGGATCACAGGCCGTAAACTGTTTGAACGGTATCCGCAGATCCGGACAAAACTCTGGAAAGGCCAGCTGTGGAACCATTCTTACT
>JAUNQL010000139.1 GCA_030536195.1 Clostridia bacterium
TGTACAGTCTGGATTGCCACCCTTGAGGAATACGTTGTACGCATTCTTAGCCATACGTGGTGGATCTGAAAGTGCATTGAGGAATGAGTAGATCTTTTCACAGTCCTTAGTGTACTGCTCAAAGATAGCCTCAGTTGCCTCTACAACAAGTTCTGGATGACGTCTCATATCAACTGATGAACCCTTGAATCCACGAAGGAAGTCAAAGAGGTTATCATAAGGCATCTCGATGAAACCGCCCATAAAGCCCGGAGTGTCAGTAAGGATTGGGAGGCCCATTCCGCCGCCGCCCATACCTACAAGGAATCCGCCAGCGCCCTTAATAGCGTTAACGATTGCCTTTCTCTGGTCAGCCTCTGCACCATTGAGGTTAGGGAACTTACGAGGATTGATAACATCAAGGAAGAACTTGGTTGGGTTCTCGATGAGTGCTCTGTACTCCTCCTCTGTACCGTTCATTGGAGCAATCTCTGCGTGCTGTGCTGTTACGCCATCGTCAGATGCGAAGTATGAGTCAGCACCAAGTCCATCAAAGAATCCAAATGGGTGTACAAAGATAGGCTCGAAGAAAGCATCAAAATAGATGTCATCATAGCACTTCTTAAATGCTGCTACGCCCTTAAATGGGTTCTTCTTAACCTCTTCGATAGTTGTTCCGCCATAGCCATAAGCGAATGTCTCAATCTGGCTAGTAATAGGAACTCTATCCGGTTGTTTGTTGAGACCAGCAGTTTCGAGTCGCTTGGTCTTTTCCTGAGTTACTTTGCTCATTAAATCTCCTCCTTATATATTTGAAAAAATTTATAAACCTAAGATTTCAGTCACCTGACGTTTCAAATCAGATGTCTTTGCCTTTCCAGTTGAAGTCCTTGGAAAGTCATTCATAAATACAATGTGCTTAGGAATTTTATAATTTGCAAGCTCGCGCTTGAGCATTGTCAATACTTCATCCTTTGATATTGCCACCGTTGCGCCATTGCGGATAATCGCAAGGGCTACCTCCTCACCATAGTGAGGGTCATAGACGCCTAGTGCCTTGCACTCAAGCACGCGCTCGTCGTCATCAAACACAGCCTCAATCTCACGTGGGCTGATGTTTTCACCGCCACGGATGATGAGTTCCTTAAGCCTACCCGTTAAAACAAGATTGCCGTTTTCGTTGACGAAGCCCGTATCACCTGTATGGAGCCAGCCGTCCTTATCTATTGCAGCAGTTGTACCTTCCGCATCCTTGTAGTACTCCTTCATAACTACATAGCCACGAACGAGCAATTCAAAGCGTTCAACGAACCTGTACTCAATGTTGTCCATGAAATGTCCTACAGTACAAGAGCGCTCACCGAGTGGATCATCAAAACTTGCGATAGTAATGCCGGCTGTAGCCTCAGTCTGGCCAAGGCTCGAGAGCAATGTAAAACCAAAGGTCTGCTCTATCTCCTCAAACAGTGCGCTTGAGTATGGACTACCACCGATGATGCCGACGCGAAGCGACGATATGTCGCGAGCGCTTAGATCCTCTTTTGATATTATTGCGTGATAGAGGGCCGGTACGCACGATAGGATCGTGCAGCGTTCTGTCTCGACAGTGTCAAGTAGGTCCTTGATGTGGCGTGACTTTGGAAGACAAAGGCAAGCGCCAGAGAAGAGTGCTGCGCAGACATTAACCGAGAGACAGAAGCAGTGGAAAATCGGCATAGCGACGCAGAAGCGGTCGCTTGGTGTCGTTTTCAAATCTTTTGCTTGGCAGAGTGCGTTGTTTACCCTGCTGTACTGGCTACCAACAACCGCATGTGGCACGCTGTTTGTTGTGCCACTGGTAAAGAGGATGAGGCCATCATCCTCTGGTTTGAGTTTTGCACGAACATCAGCAAAAGCCTCATCATCAACCTCTGCAATTTCATCAAAGACTGTGAAACCAGCATTGTCACCGGAAAGACCAATGTAGATGATGTTTTTAAGTCCCATCAATGTGTTCTCAAAAGCCTATTAGGAGATACTCCACATCTGTATAATCAAGTACAGATGCGACTTCATTTTCCTTAAGGCTCGTATTTATCATTACTGCAACAGCGCCAATGCGCTCAACAGCAAAGAGTGAAAATACAGCATTTGGCTCGGCCTCACACCAGATACCTACGTGTGTACCATGGGTAACACCAATGTTAACAAGCTTGCGTGCAAGGTCATCAACAATACTATTCAGTTGTTCATAACTCCAATGCTGGCCATCATACGCTATCGCATCATTCTGTGGATAGTCCTTGACAGCACGCATCAAAGCTTCATCAATTGTAATGTTTTCAAGTGGTAACATTTATTTCACTTCTTTTAATGCATCTATCATCATTGGAACTACAGTAAAGAGATCACCAACGATTGAGTAGTCTGCAACTTCAAAAATTGGAGCAGTCTCCTGCTTGTTTACTGCGATTATATACTCTGAATCCTGCATGCCAGCCTTGTGCTGGATAGCACCAGAGATTCCAAGTGCAACATAGATACGTGGACGGACTGTCTTGCCAGTCTGTCCTACTTGGTGGTCACTTGAGAGGATGCCTGCGTCAACAATGGCACGGGATGCGCCAACTACGCCACCACCAAGCGCATCGCAAAGTTCTTTTGCAAGTGCGATGCCACGTTCTGGGTCCTTAGAGATACCCTGACCTACGGATACGATAACCTCTGCACCGATAAGATCAATTATCTCTTTGGTCTCCTTAACAACCTCCAAAACGCGTGTCTTGATATCGTCCTCTGTGAGGCTCAAATCGAGCTTTTCGACTTTTACAACCTTTGCCTTGGCCTCATCAAACTCAGCGCATTTCATAACGCCTGGGCGAACTGTAGACATCTGCGGGCGGAAACGTGGGCAAATAATAGTTGCCATAAGGTGTCCACCAAATGCAGGGCGAGTCATCTTAAGACCCTTGTCCTCCATATCCCACTTCATGCTGTCAACATCTATTGTAGATGTTTCCTTGAGGAAATCCAAGTACTTAGCTGTATCAATATCAAGATGTGTTGCATCAGCTGTAAGACCAGTGTGAAGTCTTGCAGCGCAGCGTGGGCCGAGATCACGGCCGATGTTTGTTGCGCCAATGAGCACTATCT
>JAUNQL010000017.1 GCA_030536195.1 Clostridia bacterium
TTGCTAATTCGCGATTTTTGTAAATTTGGACATAAAAAAAACCGGAAGGCTCCGTTTGGACTGACGGAACCTTCGGTTTTTTGAGGAGATAATTATTCAAAATAAAGGAGATATTAAAATGAAAAACTACTAATTTAATAGTTCTGGAAGCTGATCGCTTCCCCTTACAGTCCATACTATAACAGATTGTGAAATTATTGTCAACACTTTTTTATAAAAATTTTTCAAAATATTGAAAAATAATGTGAATATTGCACAAATTGTTCGTTTTTTATGCGATAGTTGTATAAAAAAAGAGACTCGTCGTAAACGAGTCTCTTGTGTTTTATTTACGCTTTATGCCATTTTACACCCTGTGGTGTGTCCTCAAGGATGATTCCCTGAGCTTTCAAATCATCACGGATCTTGTCTGCAAGGGCAAAGTCCTTGTTCTTGCGAGCCTGGTTGCGCTCCTCGATGAGTTTCTCAACATCGATGTCGAGTGACTCCTTCTTGCGGTTATAAACAAGGCCTAATACGCCAGTGAGTTCATCGAACTCCTCTGTTGCATATTCGATAATCTCTGATGATGCCTCACCCTTTAATATAATGTTTATATCACGAACGAGGTCATAGATTGATGCAAGAGCATCAGCAGTGTTAAGGTCATCATCCATTGCCTCAACGAAAGCTGCACGATGTGCATCAAGTTTCTTCTTAAGATCAAAGTCAGCTGTGCCGGTCTGTGACTTGGCATTCTCTGCTGCGAAATCAAGAGCATCACGGCAGGTGTAGAGGCGCTGCAAAGCAGCCTTGCACTGCTCAATGATGTCTGTGCTGTAATTGATTGGGCTCCTGTAATGTGAGGAGATCATGAGGTAGCGGATTGGCTCATAGCCATACTTTTCAGCTACATCACGAACTGTAAAGAAGTTACCAAGTGACTTGGACATCTTAACGTTATCAACGTTGATGTATCCGTTGTGCATCCAGTAGTTTGCAAATGGAACATCATTGCAGCACTCTGACTGAGCAATCTCATTCTCGTGGTGTGGGAAGATGAGGTCCTGACCACCACAGTGAATGTCGATTGTGTTGCCAAGGAAACGACGGTTCATAGCTGAGCACTCAATGTGCCAGCCTGGGCGACCCTGTCCCCAAGGTGACTCCCAATATGGCTCGCCTGGCTTGGCTGATTTCCAAAGGGCGAAGTCCATTGGATCGCGCTTGAGCTCGCCAATGTTAATGCGAGCGCCAGCCTCGAGATCCTCAAGTGGCTGATGGGAAAGTTTGCCATAGCCAGAGAATGTCTTGGTTGAGAAGTATACGTCGCCGTTTTCAACAGCGTATGCATGGCCCTTTTCAATCAATGTGCTGATTATATCAATAATCTCATCGATATTTTCAGTTGCCTTTGGATGGATGTCTGCAGGGCGGATATTCATGCCCTTGGCATCTGTCCAATACTCCTCGATATACTTCTTGGCAACAGTTAGGTAGTCTGTGCCCTCTTCGTTTGCCTTCTTGATGATCTTGTCGTCGATGTCGGTAAAGTTCTGAACGAAAGTTACCTTGTAACCACGATATTCAAGATACCTGCGAAGTACATCAAACACGCAGAGTGGTCTTGCATTACCAATGTGGATGTAGTTGTAAACCGTTGGACCGCAGGCGTAGATTTTGTACTCGCCCGGTACCAGGGTTTCTACTTCCTCTTTCTTGCGTGTCAAAGTATTAAATACTTTCATTTCCTGTCTCCTCTATTTTGAGAAATCTATTACTTTTGTGCCTTGGATGACGTAAACGACACCTGAAATAGCGGTCGCTACAGCCATGAGCCAAAGCAGAATATTTGCAACAATCACAAGTGGTGCCTCAAGAACTGAAACACCAAAGTCAAAAGTGACTGTGAGCATAAGCATAATTACGATGGATGCCACCATCTGAATTGTTGTCTTGACCTTGCCCCACATGTTGGCAGGAATTACAACACCGTCGCTCGCAGCGACAAGGCGCATAGCGCTGATAGCAAATTCACGGAAGAGGATGATAAAGAGAATCCAGATGTTGCAATAGCCTATTGCAACAAAGCCGAGAATTGCAGATGTGGTCAGCATCTTGTCGGCGAGCGGATCCGCAAACTTACCAAAGTTTGTGACAATATTGTTGCGTCTTGCAATCTTGCCATCAAAAAGGTCTGTTAAAGACGCAACGATAAAAAGTACCAACGCAATTGCATAGTGGAACTTGAAATTCAAAAGGAATATTGCCAAGAAGATTGGAGTTAGAATCATCCTTGAAATTGTCAATTTGTTAGGTGTGTTCATCTGCTCTCTCCCAAGAGGTCATACTCATTAAAACCAGTGACTGTTACATCGACAAATGTACCAGGCTGCAATGAGCGGTCACAAACAAAACTAATTTTGCCATCAATTTCTGGGGCGTCGCGGTAGGTCCTGCCCTCATAGACATCGTTGTATGGGTCGTATCCATCAACTACTACTTCAAGGGTTTTACCTACTAGTGCCCCATTATTATTTAAGACTATACCATATTGAGCATCCATTATCAACTCGCCACGGTGAACTTTTTCATCCTCCTCAAGCTGGTCCTCGAAAGAGGCTGCTGGAGTGCCCTCCTCTGGGGAGTAGGCAAAGCAGCCAAGGTTGTCAAAGCATATCTCGTGTACGAACTCGGAAAGTTCACAGAACTGCTCGTCAGTCTCGCCTGGGAAGCCCGTGATGAGAGTTGTCCTGATGCAGACATCAGGAATCTTATCACGGAGTTTCTCGATGAGAGCAGTTAGCGACTCCCTGTCGCCGTGGCGATTCATACGCTTTAATACCTCAGCATTGCAGTGCTGAAGTGGCAAATCGATGTATTTACAAATCTTGTCCTCTTTTGCGATGACGTCGATGAGTTCATCTGTGAGTCTGTCCGGATAGCAATAGAGGATACGGATCCAATGGAGACCATCAATCTCACAGAGCTTGGTTAAAAGCTCAGCAAGTTTTGGCTCACCATAGATGTCCTCGCCATAACGGGTTGTGTCCTGAGCGATGACGATGAGTTCCTTGATACCATCGGCAGCAAGGGCCCTCGCCTCCTCGACGCACTCCTCTATTTTGCGGCTGCGCATCTCACCACGGATTGATGGGATAGCGCAGTATGTGCAGTGGTTGGAACAACCATCTGCAATTTTGAGGTATCCCCAATACTCCGGTGTGGTGAGGAGTCGCTCGCCACAGAGTGGGAGGTTCTCACGCTCGCCTATTGCAACGATTGGTACATCAGAATCAAGTACCTGTTCAACTATGTCAGCAATGTTGCCGTTGTTGCCAAGACCTACTATCGCATCAACCTCTGGAAGTTCCTCTAAAATTTCTTCCTTATAGCGCTCAGCGAGACAACCTGTTACAACAATTTTCTTAATCTCACCGGCATCCTTGTAGTCTGCCATCTCGAGAATATTGTCAATTGCCTCTCGCTTTGCGTCCTCAATAAAGCCGCAAGTGTTGATGACAACAACGTCACATCCTGAAATCTCACCCGAGATTTCATGGCCATTTGCGGTGAGCTTTGCAAGCATAAGTTCCGCATCTACTTGGTTTTTAGGACATCCAAGTGATATCATACCTATCTTTGCCATAATTCCCTCCAAAAGTTAATCGAAGTATCCTTTAAATTCTATCGGTGTCTCACCAAAGAGGTGAGCGTAGAGATCTATAAAGTAGTCATCTGTCATTGAAGCAATGTAGTCCACAACAATCTGATTTGGCTCAGTTGTATCCCTGTAAAGGTCCATGCCTTTACGATAGTGGTTATTTTCAACCATTGTGATGTGATGCTCAAAAATTGGGCTCTCCAATTTTCCCTTAACTACGTCATCTAGGAGAGTATCATACATCCTCTCCATCATCGGCATTACAATCGGTTCAAGGTCATTAGTGAGATAGATTTTGCTATAGTTTTCGCTCTTGGCGCGGGACAGAGCCGCAAAGTGCTCATCGTCCATTTTGATATAATCCTTGCCATAGCTGTTCTCAATTATATTGACAATGAGGTTGTTGATTATCTCGGCATTAAATGTACCGAGGACACCATCCTCATATTCATTACAGCGATTAAGTTTCTCGGCGTCCTGCCTGTCCTTGCCAAGATATGAGATGATGTCAGATATCCTGACAACACAGCCCTCAAGTGTATTTGGAACAAGCTTTTTGATGTTGTCCTTGTCAAGGTAGCACGCCTCTATTTGAGAATCAAATGTCTCAAAGGTCTGAGTAGTGTCTGGTCGATACTCAGACAGTTCCATCTCACCATCGTGGCTTGCGATACCTGAAAGTGTATCGAGTGTGAGGTTGAGTGGGAAAATCTGGTCTAGGACGCGCACGGAGTGAATGTTGTGCGCGAAGTGACGGCCGGTGTTGGCATAGAGGAGTTCATCGAGGAACGCCTCGCCGGCATGGCCAAACGGAGTGTGGCCGATGTCGTGGCCGAGTGAGATTGCCTCGATGAGGTCCAAGTCAAGGCCAAGTGCACGGCCGATTGTACGCGCGTTGCGTGACACGAACTGAACGTGTGCGCCACGGCGCGAGATGTCATCGTTTTTATAAAAACTAAATACCTGCGTCTTGTCGGCATAGCGGTTATAAAACGGACTGTGAAGAATCTTGTCCGCATCACGCACGTATGCCGGACGCCAAGCGGACCCCCTATCGTGTGGATTGTCCACACGACGAGGAGGTTCGTTGATTTCACGGTTTTGGTCCGCAAGTATTTGATTTTCTAGTTCACTAGACAATTTCTCGTACATTTTATTGCTTCCTTAATGCCTCTGCTTCTTTCGCCCTTTGCTCGCAGAGGTCAGCCCACTTTGGAACACTCTCTAGTATATCACAAAGTCCGCTCATGCACTCAGAAATTTTAATTTGTTGTGGGCAAATTTTCTCGCATGAACCGCAGCCGAGGCAAGCCTGTGGCTTGGTCTCCTCCGGTTTAAACTCGAGCGCCATGCCAAGTGTCAGGCCGGCCTCGTATTTGCCCTCATTATAAAGCTGTATAAGTTTTGGAATATCAAGGCCCTGTGGGCAGTGCTCCACACAGTAACGACAACCCGTACACGGGATGAAGTTGCGCTTCTCCTTGGCAATCTCTGACAGGAGTGCAACCTCCGCATCGCTGAGCGGTTTGTCAGTGTTAAACGTCTTGATATTATCAACTACCTGGTCGTAGTTGCTCATGCCAGACAGGATCACCTTGACCTGTGGCTTGAGCATCAACCAACGGAATGCCCAGGACGCCTCGGACTCGTCCGGCCTCATCGCACGGAGCCTCTCGTTTGGCTCGGCAAGCTTGCCGCCACGAACCGGCTCCATTACCCAAATTGGCACGCCGAACTCCTCAAGATACTGATACTTGAGGGCGCCGTCCTGGAGCTCCTCGTCCATGTAATTGTATTGAATCTGACAAAAATCAAATGTGCCCTGATGGTCCTGAAGAAACTTGTATAGCACCTCAGGACTCGAGTGATTTGAAAAACCAAGATGCTTAATTCGGCCAAGACGCTTTTGCTCAACAAAATAGTCTATTAGGTTCCACCTTGGATCCTCATATACATGTACACTCTCATCATTGACATTGTGGAGCAGGTAGTAATCGAAATAATCCACTCCACACTTTTCAAGTTGCTCCTCAAAAATCTGCTCTGGGTGATGCTCCTTGAAAAGTTGGTGTCCTGGATACTTGTCGGCGATAAATACCTTGTCACGTGGGTGGCGCTTTAACAGTTCGCGAATAACGAACTCAGAAGTGCCATTGTGATAAGGGTGAGCCGTATCAAAGTAATTGACACCGTTTTCTATCGCATAGTCAATTATGCGTGCTGTTTCATCCATGTCGATTTGGCCGTCCGCAAGCGTCGGCAGACGCATGAGGCCAAAGCCCAACATTGAAAGCCCATATTCGTTGTATAACATAGTTCCCCTCCAAGCTAGATTACGTAAACTACTCTAGCGTCATGCGCAATCGCAAAAGCGTTGATTGCGCTCTCCAAAAAAGCATCACGACTTAGGTACACATTGTAAAGTTGGCCATTCTTCCTTGCTACTATGTCCGGTTCCCCTGTACCCTCTGATGGCCTCCAAGTATAAACTGTAAAGCCACTGTTTCTAAGCTGTTCTGCGCATTCGATAAGTTTCATATTCTACACCTCCGGATTTAACAAACAAAAGTTCTTGGCCGGTAAGTTAATTTTAAACCCATAACACAAGTATGTCAACATCAATAAAATAAGGGGTTCCCGATTGGGAACCCCTCTAGTTTGTTATCTATTAATAGATACCCTGTGCAAGCATTGCCTCTGCAACCTTCTCGAAACCAGCGATGTTTGCGCCAGCGATGAGGTCATAGCCAAGGCCGTACTTCTCAGATGCTGCTACAGATGCGCTGTAGATGTTCTTCATAATAGTATGAAGCTTAGCATCTACTTCCTCTGCTGTCCATGAAAGACGCTCAGAGTTCTGAGACATCTCAAGACCAGATGTTGCAACGCCACCAGCGTTAACTGCCTTTGAAGGAGCAACGATTGCGCCTGACTCAACGATGAAAGCAAGAGCTTCGTTTGTTGTTGGCATGTTAGCAACTTCGATGTAGTACTTTGTGCCGTTGCCAACGATCTTCTTAGCTTCGTCCATATTGATCTCGTTCTGAGTTGCGCATGGAAGGCAGATGTCTACCTTCTGGCCCCATGGCTTCTGGCCTGGGAAGAACTGGCAACCGAACTTGTCAGCGTAATCCTGAACCTTATCACGGCCAGATGCACGCATCTCAAGCATGAAGTCGAGCTTCTCCTTTGTTACGATACCGTCTGGATCATAGATGTAACCATCAGGACCAGAGATTGTAACAGCCTTACCACCGAGTTCAGCAATCTTAGAGCAAGCGCCCCAAGCAACGTTACCGAAACCTGAAACTGCAAATGTCTTGCCTTCTACCTTCTCGCCCTCATGTGCGAGAACTTCCTGTGTATAGTAGATAGCGCCGTAACCTGTTGCTTCTGGACGGATGAGAGAACCGCCGTAGCTAAAGCCCTTACCTGTCAAAACGCCATTTTCATAAGCGTCCTTAATTCTCTTATACTGGCCAAAGAGGTATCCAATTTCACGTCCGCCAACACCGATGTCACCAGCTGGTACGTCAACGTTAGGACCAATGTGACGCTGAAGCTCTGTCATGAAAGCCTGGCAGAAACGCATAACCTCTGCATCTGACTTGCCACGTGGGTCAAAGTCAGAACCACCTTTACCACCGCCCATAGGGAGGGAAGTAAGTGAGTTTTTGAATGTCTGCTCAAATCCAAGGAACCAGATGATTGATGGATTTACTGATGGATGGAAACGGAGACCACCCTTGTATGGGCCTATAGCAGAGTTGAACTGTACACGGTAGCCACGGTTAACCTGAACCTTGCCTGCGTCATCAACCCATGCAACACGGAAGCTGATGAAACGCTCTGGCTCTACCATACGGCCAAGGATGTCAGCTGCCACATAGTCAGGGCGCTGATCAATTACTTTCTCAAGTGAGCTAAATACTTCCTCTACAGTCTGAATAAATTCAGGCTTGTCAGCATCGCGCTCTTTAACCTTTGCGATTACACTTTCAATATAAGCATTCATTGTTTTCAAGACCTTTCTTGCAAAAATACTAAAAAAATATACTACTTTATAATGTATTAGTCAATAGTTTTGCAAGTTTTAATTTCAAATCTTGCAAAAAAATTTCAGTTGTCCGAAAAAATATACCTGTTTTGGTCATTTTCATAAAAATGTTCATTAAATTTGGCTATTTTACTATATCATTTATTCATTTCTTATTGTATAATGAAGAAGTCCTATTATTAATAAGGGAGGTAAACACACTATGATGTGGACTTTAAAGAAAATCTATTGGAGAGCAATAGAAGTAGTATTCACAGTTCTCATGTATTGCTGGGGCTGGTTCTTCCCAGATCCAACAATCATTGATGGCCCTGGTGCTATTAAAAAGCTCCCAGCAATCGTTAAGAAAAAAGGCAAGAGTCAGGTTCTCGTAGTAACCGATAAAGGCCTTATGAGTCTTAACCTTCTTGATGGCCTTTTCAAGGCTCTCGACGAAGTTGGTATCAAGTATGTACTTTATGATGAGGTACAGCCAAACCCAACAATCGCTAACGTAGAAGCTGCTCTTAAGCTCTACAAGGAAAACAACTGCCAGGCAGTTATCGCTGTTGGTGGTGGTTCACCAATGGACTGTGCAAAGGGTACAATTGCTCGCGTAGCAAGACCTGACCGCCCAGTTGAGAAGATGAGTGGTACATTCAAGGTATTCCTTCCATCTAAGGGAATGAACGGCCTTATCCCACCTCCACTCTATGCAGTTCCAACAACAGCTGGTACTGGTTCTGAGACAACAATCGCTGCTGTTATCACAGACGAGTCAACACACGATAAGTTCCCAATCATGGATCCATTTATCCGTGCTCGTTATGCAGTTCTTGATCCAGAGCTCACAGCTGGTCTTCCAAAGAAGGTTACATCTACAACAGGTATGGATGCTATGACACACGCTGTTGAAGGTTACACCAACATTTGGTACAACGACAAGAAGTTCAACGACTATGGCCTTAAGGCTATCAAGCTTATCTTCGAAAACCTCGAAAAGGCTTATGAAAACGGTAATGACCTCGAAGCTCGTGGCAACATGCTTCTCGCTTCTTACTATGCAGGTCTTTGCTTCACACGTGGTGGCGTAGGTTACGTTCACGGTATCGGTCACAGACTCGGTGGTAAGTACGGTGTTCCTCACGGTCTTGCAATGTCTGTAATCCTTCCACACGTATTCTCAGACGCTCTCCTTGGCCCATACGTTTATGACAAGCTCGCTGAGATCGCTGACTATGTTGGCATCACAGGTTCTTCAGACGAAGATAAGGCTAAGAAGTTCATCGCTGAGGTTGAAGCTATGAACGCTCGCATGGAGATCCCAACAGGCTTCGATTGCATCAAGGATGAGGATATTCCTTGGATCGCAGAGCACTGTATCGCTGAGGTACTTCCTACATACCCAGTTAAGCAGATCTTCACACAGGCTGAACTTGAGAAGTTCATCCGCAACGAAATTAAGCAGTAATTTCGACATAATTTTGCGCCGTTGGTATTGTACCAACGGCGCTTTTACTATATAATGTAATATTATAAATCACATAAGGTGGACCAATATTAATGAACTATTCAATGACACAAAAACAATTCCGTGACGCTATCGTAAAGAAGCTCTCTCACCTCTACGGTGTCACACCAGAACTCGCTGATGACAATCAGGTTTATAAGGCTGTTGCATTAGTAGTTAAGGAGAAACTATCAGAGGGCAATCACGAATACGTTGAGCGAATCAAGGACGATAAGAAGTCCAAGACCGTGTACTACATGTGCATGGAGTTTTTGATGGGCCGTTCACTTAAAAACAATCTCTATAACTTAGGCCTTTCTGAGGTTACAGAGAAAGCTCTCGCAAGCCTCGACATTGACATAGACAAGATCTACGAGTGCGAGCCAGATGCCGGCCTCGGCAACGGCGGTCTCGGTCGCCTTGCAGCTTGTTACCTTGATGCTCTTGCAACCGGCGGATACGCTTCTATGGGATACAGCATTCTCTACGAATGCGGTATCTTTAAGCAGAAGCTCATCGACGGTTGGCAGACAGAGCTCCCTGACTACTGGCTCCCTGGCGGTGAGGTTTGGCTCACACCAAAGGACGACCTCAAGGTAACAGTTCAGTTCGGCGGCGACCTCGAGAGCAGTTGGCAGGACGGCTATTTTATAACCAAGACAAGCAATGCCATCTCTGTCATTGCAACACCTTATGATATGTACGTACCTGGCAAGGACGGCCAGGCTTACTCCAGACTTCGCCTTTGGAAGGCTGACGCACCAGGCTTTGACATGAGTCTCTTCAACCAGGGCGACTACATCCGTGCAGTTGAACAGCAGGCTATGGCAGAGGTAATCTGCAAAGTCCTCTACCCTGCTGACAACCATCCAGAGGGCAAGAGCCTTAGACTTCGCCAGCAGTACTTCCTCGTATCCGCTTCAATGCAGGACGTTGTAAGACGTCACCTTCGTCAAAACAAATCTATTGAGACCATCCCACAGAAGATGGCTATTCATATCAACGACACTCACCCAACACTCGCAATTCCTGAACTCATGCGTATCTTTATGGACGACTGTGGGCTCGGTTGGGACGACGCTTGGAAACTTGTTTCCCAGACTTTCGCCTACACCAACCACACAGTAATGAAAGAGGCACTCGAGTGCTGGCCAGAGGACATCGTCATCACACTCATCCCACGTATCTACCAGATTATCAAGGAAATTGATAACCGCTATCGTGCATTTATCTGGGACCTCTATCACGATGCTGACAAGGTTGAGGAGATGGCAATCTGCTCAAACGGCATCGTTCGCATGGCCAACCTCTGTGTTGCGACATGCCACAGTGTCAACGGTGTATCCGCGCTCCACAGCGAGATTTTAAAGGATACAATCTTCCACGACTTCTATAGGCTCACACCTAAGAAGTTTAAAAACGTAACCAACGGTATCGCTCACAGACGTTGGCTTTGCCAAGCAAACCCAGAGCTTACCGAATACATAACAAGTCTCATCGGCGACGGCTTTATCTATGACGGCGCCGAGCTTGAGAAACTTAAAAAGTATGCCGACAAGGACAAGGTACTAGACAAGTTTGCTGACATCAAGTACAACAACAAGGTTGCATTTGCCAAGTACATCAAGGAGACCCAGGGCATCGAAATCGATCCAAACTCTGTTTTCGATGTACAGGTTAAGCGTCTCCACGAGTACAAGCGCCAGCTCCTTAACGCACTTGATATAGTTGCGAACTACCTTGAACTTCGTGACAATCCAGACATGGATTTCGTACCAAGGACATACATCTTTGGCGCCAAGGCAGCCGCCGGCTACTTTATGGCCAAGAAAATCATCAGCTTCATCTGCAACCTTGCAGAGGTAGTTAACAACGACCCAGTCATCAAGGGCAAGATTAAGATTGTCTATCTTGAGGACTATAACGTATCCCTCGCTGAGCACCTCATGCCAGCAGCGGATATCTCGGAGCAGATATCCCTTGCCGGTACAGAGGCATCAGGTACTGGCAACATGAAACTCATGATCAACGGCGCCGTAACAATCGGTACGCTTGACGGCGCGAACATCGAGATTCATGACGCTGTTGGCGAGGACAACATCTTCATCTTTGGTATGAAGACACCAGAGGTACAAGAGCTTCAAAATCACTATGACTCCTACAGTTACTTCAATCAAAACCCAGATATCCGTCGAGTAATCGACTTTATCAATGGTGGTATCAACGGTCAGCAATTCCCTGAAATTGCAAACGTAATCCACCTTGACCCTTATATGGTTATGGCTGATTTTGCCGACTATCATAGGGTTCACAGCAAAATGATGGAGGCATATAGGGACAAGCGTGCTTGGACCCGTATGTCACTTATGAACACAGCCAGTGCTGGCGTATTTGCAGCCGATAGAGCAATCGGCGAATACGCTAAGAACATCTGGCACGTATCACCTGTCAAATAACACTTTAGGTGGTGTATTCTATGCCTGAACACATTTACAATTCTAGGGACAGACATTACAAGAGCATCTATGGCGCAATTGCGGTTCACCAAACTGTACGACTTCGCTTGCTGCTCCCAGAGAACTTCGGAGGTCTTGATATCTACGATGTTAATCTCGTCATCTCAAACGATGCAAATGCCAAGGTTAAGACATACGCCCTAACTCGCACGAACGACCAGTATGCTGGCTCGTTTTATTGGGAACTGAACTACACCCCAACCGAGGCCGGCCTCTTCTGGTATCACTTTGAATTTACTGCTGGTGGCTATCATCACAACATCTTCAAAGGCATGTACAGCAACGGATACGTTGATGGTGAGGACGACTCTTGGCAGCTCACCGTATACTCCGGCGAGCAGGTTGTAGCGAACCAGTGGAAGGGCGGTATCATGTACCAGATCTTCCCTGACAGGTTCTATTCTTCCGGTTCTAAGAAGATTGTCCCAATGGAGGCCAAGCTCATAGCTTGGGGCTCAATGCCTCAGTATGAGGCTGACCCAGAGACAGGTCTTTGGAACAACGACTACCAGGGCGGCGACCTTAGAGGCATTGAGGAAAAGCTCCCATACCTTGCCTCCCTTGGTGTAGATATCATCTATTTAAATCCTATATTTGAAGCACATTCAAATCACAGATACAACACAGCAGACTACAAGGCTATTGACCCGCTCCTTG
>JAUNQL010000140.1 GCA_030536195.1 Clostridia bacterium
GCACTTTTCTGGATGATATTTGCAGCTTGCCTTGGTCTTGCTACAAAGTACGCAGAGTGTATGCTTTCTGTTTACTATAGAGAGGATAAGGGCGACCACTTCCTCGGCGGTCCTTTCCTTTATATTGAAAAGGGTATGGGTAAAAAGTGGAAATGGCTTGCAGTTTTGTTTGCTATCTTTGGTGCAGCAGCAGGTCTCCTCGGTATCGGTACAATGACTCAGATGAACGGTATCGTTTCTGCTTTCTCAAACATCATTGATTCACCAGTTATCTTCTCAGGCCTCGGCGCTGACGTAACAGTTGTTGCTCTTGTAGTTGCAATCGTTGTTACAGTTGCTGTTGCACTTGTTGTAATCGGTGGTCTTAAGAGAATCTCAGCAGTAGCTGAAAAGATCGTTCCTTTCATGTGCGTACTTTACGCAATACTTGCAATCGCAGTAGTATTCATCAACATCCAGAACCTTCCACAGGCTATTACTCTTATCTTTAAGGGTGCCTTCTCAGTTCAGGCTGCAGTTGGTGGCTTCGCTGGTGCAGCTATCAAGATTGCTATGCAGAAGGGTATCGGCCGTGGTATTTTCTCAAACGAGGCTGGTCTTGGTTCTGCTCCTATCGCAGCAGCTGCTGCTCAGACAAAAGAGCCTGTACGTCAGGGTCTTGTTTCAATGACAGGTGTATTCCTTGATACAATCTGCATCTGTACTTTAACAGGTCTTTCAATCATCCTTAGTGGTGCTTATACAAATACAGAGGGACTTCAGGGTGCCGCTGTTACACAGCTTGCTTGGGCTTCATCATTCCCATGGCCAGCAGCTGTTTCAGAGGCTCTTGTAGCTGTATGTCTTGCACTCTTTGCTTTCACAACTATCCTTGGTTGGGACTACTATGCAGAGCGTTGCATCGAGTACCTCACAAACAGCAAGAAGGCTGTTATGATTTACAAGATTCTCTTCATCGTATTCACATTTGCAGGTCCATTCCTTGCTCTTGACGTTGTTTGGAACATCGCTGACATCTGCAACGGCCTCATGGCTATCCCTAACCTCATCGCACTTGTTGCTCTCGGTGGCGTAGTTGCTCGCGAGACTAAGAAGTACTTCGAGAAGCTTAAGGCTACAGAGATGAGAAGAATTCTTGAAGAATATCCAGTTGATATTGACGAAGAATAATTTCTTAAAAGTATTAGACCGTGTGGTACTCCACACGGTCTTTTCTTGTTTTATTATCTACTTTATGGTACTATATTAAAGTTAAATATATAGTTTTTGGAGGTATTGGTACGAGTACTTTTAAAGAAATACTTCTAGAGCATAAAAATTACAAATCTCAAATAGGCAAGATGGCAAAAAACGATCTTGTTAAAACTTACAGTGGTTCAGCTCTTGGTTGGGCTTGGGCTGTTATCAGACCAGTCGTTACTATTCTTATCTACTGGTTTGCTATGAGTGTAGGTTTTAAGAAAAATGGACTCGTTTATGGTCATCCTTATTTTTTGTGGCTAATTACAGGACTTGTTCCTTGGTTTTATATGAGTGACATGCTAACTCAGGGCACTGACTGCATGCGCAAGTATCGCTATCTTATTACCAAGATGAGATACCCAGTATCCACCATACCGACCTTTGTCAGTATGTCAAAGATGGTTGTATCTCTAATCCTTATGGTAGTGGTAGCAGCACTCTATTGGATAATGGGATTTGCACCTAATGTATATTATGTTCAGATTCTGTTTTTCATTCTGCTCACATTCCTATTCTTTACTTCTTGGGCACTGTTTGCGGCACCTATCTCTGCAATATCACAGGACTTCTCAAATTTGGTCCGCTCATTTGTATTTGCAGTACTCTGGTGCTCAGGCATCTTCTGGGATGCAACAGAGGTTGGTGGAGTAATAGGTACTATTTTGAGGTTTAACCCAGTAACTTATCTTGTTACAGGTTTTAGAGCTTCGTTCATGGGACAATATTGGTTCTTTGAACGCCCACAGGATTTCGGCATTTTCATGGCTGAGCTCCTTTTGATGTTCCTTCTGGGACTCTGGAGTTACAAGAAACTCCGTCGCGAGATCCCAGATGTACTTTAAGGAGGTGCGAAAATGTCAGAACCAATTATTGAATTTCGCAATGTCTCTAAGAAGTACAAACTCTATAGTGGCAATCGTCAGAAACTTATGGCAATCTTCTCCAAGCGAGTTAAGGTTAAAACCAAGGATGCCATAAAGGATATATCATTTACTGTTAATCGTGGAGAGGCCGTTGCCTTGCTCGGCAAGAACGGCGCAGGTAAATCTACCATACTCAAAATGATTACAGAGGTATGCTTCCCGACCAGCGGTGAGATTATTGTTGGTGGCCGTGTGTCAGCCCTCCTAGAGCTGACAGCAGGCTTTGACCCAGAACTCACCGGTCGTGACAACATTTACTTGCGCGGTACGACAATGGGCCTTACCAAGGACGAGATTAAGGCGCTTGAGCCTGATATCATCGAATTTGCCGATGTAGGTGAATACATCGACCAGCCAGTAAGGTCATACTCAAGCGGTATGAAATCTCGTCTTGGCTTTGCAATCAATGCCAATGTTAGACCAGAGATACTGATTGTCGATGAGGCATTGTCGGTTGGTGACGCGACATTTAGAAAGAAGTGCCTTGATAAAGTAAATCAACTTATTGAGGACGAAAATGTCACACTTCTTTTGGTAACACACAGCACAAGCATGGCCAAGCAGTTCTGTAAGCGTGGTATGGTGCTTGACGGTGGTAAGATAGTATTTGATGGCGACGTATCAGACGCTGTGGATAAATACGACGACATAATGAAGAAAGCAGCAGAAAAAAAGAAAAAGGAGACTATTCTCAAATGAAGACAACTTTAGTTATTATGGCAGCTGGCATCGGTAGCCGTTTTGGTGGCGGAATCAAGCAGATGGAGCCACTTGGACCATCAGGTGAGATCATCATTGATTATTCAATCCATGATGCAATCGAGGCCGGTTTTGATAAGGTAGTATTCATCATTCGTCACGACCTTGAAAAGGATTTCAAGGAAGTTATAGGCGACAGAATCGCACAGAAGAT
>JAUNQL010000141.1 GCA_030536195.1 Clostridia bacterium
AGCTGAGTTACTGCAATGAGAATTGGTCTTGTACCGTCCTCACGTGTGAGGCCCTCTATTGCCGCCTCCATCATACGTGTTGTACCAGCGGCGTGCACATTGGTCATATCAACATCAAGTTTTGAGAGTACTGACATTGATTTCTTGACCGTTGTTGGTATGTCGTGAAGTTTCAAATCAAGGAAGATTTTATGTCCTCTCGCCTTGATTTCTTTGACAATTGCTGGTCCCTCTGCATAGTAGAGTTCCATACCAATTTTGACGAATGGCTTTTGCTCGAGGCCTTGAAACTTATCAAGGAAGGAAAATGTCTCCTCTGCGCTGCTAAAGTCGCATGCGATTATAACGTCGCGTCCCATCAGTGTGCACCTCCTACTATCTCACTCAAATCTGTGATTCCGTATTGATCCATAACTCGAGGCAAATCCTCAATAATTTTCTTTGAAGCAAATGGATCAACCAAGTTTGCAGCACCTATCTCACAAGCGGTTGCGCCCGCAAGCATCATCTCAATGACATCAGCAGCACTGCTTATACCACCCATACCGATAATTGGAATATCTACTGCTTCATATACTTGATAAACCATTCTAAGGGCTATTGGAAAGATTGCTGGGCCCGAGAAACCGCCCATTTTATTGGCAATTACAGGCTTTTTGGTATTTAAGTTGATTCGCATACCAAGCATAGTGTTGATAAGGCTGATGCCGTCGGCACCAGCATCAGCACAGGCCTTTGCAATGGATACGATATCAGTTACATTTGGTGAGAGCTTAATTATTACTGGTTTAGTTGTAACGGCCTTAACTGCCTTTACAACAGATGCAGCGCTCTCACAGTCTGTGCCAAATGTCATGCCACCGCCATGGACATTTGGGCAACTTACATTTACTTCAAGCCAGCCAACCTGTGGTTCCTTATCAAGGAGTTCACAGGTGTAGGCGTACTCCTCAACTGAGAAGCCACTTACATTGGCCATAACAGGCTTGTTAAAGCATTTTTGAAGCTTTGGAAGTTCCTCACCTATTACAGCTTCAACACCTGGATTTTGGAGTCCTACGGCATTTATCATGCCGCTTGTGCACTCCGCAATACGTGGTGTTGGATTGCCAAAGCGAGGTTCTTTCGTTGTGCCTTTAAAACTGAATGTGCCAAGGCAGTTAATATCGTAAAGTTCGGCAAATTCATAGCCGAAACCAAATGTACCAGATGCTGGAATTACAGGATTGTCTAGTTTTATTCCACATAAAGTTACTTCAGTGATTGCCATACTAGTCCTCCCATATTATTTCTTCTTTTTTGAGCACTGGTCCCTCTTTGCAGATGCGCTTGTTGCCAGTGATTGTCTTACAAGAACAGCCCATACAAGCGCCAAATCCACAGCCCATACGCTCCTCAAAGCTGAACTCACCAGATGTCTTAGTAGCACCGTAAAGTGCACGTAGCATAGGTTCTGGGCCACAGGCATAGAAATATGTGTAATCAAGGTCATCTATTACGTCTGTAACAAAGCCTTGCTCACCAAACGAGCCATCAACCGTGGTAACAATAGTCTCAAATCCACGTGCTTTAAACTCATCATACAGGAAAACCTCATCAGCAGTGTTAAATCCTAATACTACTATTGGACTCGCACCCCTGAATTTGAGTTCCTTGGCAAGATAAAGCATTGGTGGTGCACCAACGCCTCCGCCGACAAGGAGCGGGCGATCGCCCGCATTATCTAGGCAATAGCCATTGCCTAGACCTATAAGTATGTCGAGCTCGTCGCCTACGCTCATCTCTGACATTGCTTTTGTGCCGGCACCTACGACCTTGTATACCAAGGTCAGTGTGTTGCCGTACACGTCGCAGACAGAGATCGGGCGACGTAGGAAAAGACCATCTATTTTGATATTGACAAACTGACCAGGAATAATGTCCTCATCTATGTCACCGATAAGGCCCATTTTAAAAACATTACTGGTAAGTTGTTTCTTGGAAACTATTTTAAAAGTTTCTTGCTTCATACTACTTCCCTTTCAAAGGTTTAGTTTGCGTCGATTGTAGAGATTGTAAGTGTTGTCTCCTCAAGTACGTCAAGGAGTACTCTTACTGTATCAAGGCTTGTGAACATGTTTACATTGTTCTCAATTGCGCAGCGACGGATGATTACACCATCATCGTAGTGAACACCTGATGTGATTGCACGGGTGTTGATTACGTAACTTACGAAGCCTGCACGGATATTGTCAAGGAGTGTTGAATCACCCTCTGAAATCTTGCCAAGTACCTTAGTACGGATGCCGCGCTCACGAAGGAAGTACGCTGTACCAAGTGTTGCCTGAATGTTAAAGCCCATGTCGTAGAAACGCTTAACAAGTGGGAAAGCTTCCTCTTTGTCCTCATCAGCGAGTGTCACAATGATTGTACCGTAGTTCTTAAGCTTCATGCCAGATGCCTGAAGTGCCTTAAAGAGTGCACGGTTGAGTTTCTTGTCATAACCGATTGCTTCACCAGTTGACTTCATCTCTGGTGAGAGGTATGCATCAAGGCCCTTAATCTTGTTGAATGAGAATACAGGAACCTTGACATAGTAGCGTTCCTTCTCAGCTGGGTAGAGTTCAAAGATACCCTGCTCCTTGAGTGACTTACCAAGGATAACCTCAGTTGCTATATCAGCAAGGCTGTAGCCTGTTGACTTTGAAAGGAATGGTACAGTACGGCTTGATCTTGGGTTAACCTCGATGATATAGACATCCTCATTGCTATCTACGATGAACTGGATGTTATAAAGACCGATGATGCCGATGCCAAGGCCAAGCGCCTTCGCATACTGAAGGATTGTTCCTTTAACCTTGTCAGAGATACTGAATGATGGGTAAACCGAGATTGAGTCACCACTGTGTACGCCAGTTCTCTCAACAAGTTCCATGATACCTGGAACGAAAACGTCGTGACCATCGCAGATGGCATCGACTTCCACTTCCTTGCCCTGGATGTACTTGTCTACAAGTACCGGCTTGTCCTCATCAATCTCAACGGCTGTCTTGAGGTATGTCTTGAGGTCCTCATCCTTGGAAACTA
>JAUNQL010000142.1 GCA_030536195.1 Clostridia bacterium
CCGCTGGCGAGGATGCTTATGTTCTTGGCACAATCGTCAAGGGCGAGAACAAGATTGAACTTATCTAAGGAGAGCGCGATGAATAAAGCTAAAATTGCAGTTTTGGTATCCGGTGGAGGTACCAACCTCCAGGCGCTCCTAGACGCGCAGGGCGACGTTATCACCTCTGGTGAGATTACACTTGTAATCTCAAACAAGGCTGGCGCATACGCGCTTGAGCGCGCTGCTAAGGCAGGAGTAAAAGGCGAGACAGTACTAAAACGCGAATGTGGCTCACAGGAGGCGTTTGAGGACAAGGTTTTGTCACTCCTTCGCGAGAACGATATCGATATGATTGTCCTTGCTGGATTCCTGTCAGTACTTTCAGAGCGCTTTGTACGTGAGTACCCAAACAGAATTATCAATATACATCCATCTCTCATTCCAAAGCACTGTGGTGACGGCTTCTATGGACTCAAGGTCCATGAGTCCGTACTCGCTGCAGGCGACAAGGTTACTGGTGCTACTGTGCACTATGTAAATGAGGTAACCGACGGTGGCGAGATTATCTTCCAAAAGGAAGTTCCAGTAATGGATGGCGACACACCAGAGGTATTACAGAAGAGAGTTATGGAGCAAGCTGAGTGGATATTGTTGCCACGCGCTTGCGAGATGGTTTCAAAGAAAATTGTAGAGGAGTCAAAATAATGGATATATATGAAGTAAAAACAATGGGAAGCCGTATTCATGGTAATGAATACGTAGGTCGTGGCATTGTAATCGGTATGACTGAGGACGCATCAAAGTGTGCAATTGCATACTTTATCATGGGCCGTTCAGAAAACAGCCGTAACCGTATCTTTAAAAAGGAAGGCGACAATCTCACAATCTATCCATTTGATGAGTCAAAAGTAGAGGATCCTTCACTTATTATCTATAACCCAGTAATGGTAAATGGCAACAAAACTATCGTTACTAACGGTGACCAAACAACAACAATCTATGACAAGATTGATGTAGATAAGGCAGATGGCAAGTGCACATGCTTCTCTTTTGAGAAGGCACTTAAGACTCGTGAGTTTGAACCAGATGGTCCAAACTGGACGCCTCGTATCTCTGGTATTGTCAAGATAACTGACGAGGAGTTCTCATATAAACTCAGCATTTTAAAGAGTGCTGACAGAGAAGGCACAGCTTGTAACAGATTTACATTTGATTACGAGCCACTTCCTGGCCTTGGCCATTTCATCCATACCTACGTATGCGATGGTAATCCAATCCCAACTTTCCAGGGCGAGCCTGAGAGAGTAAGTATTCCAGATGATATCGATGAGTTCTATGACGATATCTGGAACAACCTTGATGCTAACAACAAGATTTCACTCTATGTTCGTTACATTGACCTTGAGACAGGAAAGTATGACGACAGAATGATTAACAAGAATAAATAAGAGGTGAGGACAATGACTGAATTTGAACTTAAGTATGGATGTAATCCAAATCAGAAACCAGCTAAGATTTATATGGCTGATGGCTCAGAACTCCCAATAGAGATTCTCTCAGGCAGACCAGGTTTCATCAATTTCCTTGATGCATTTAACTCATGGCAACTTGTTAAGGAACTCAAAGAGGCACTTGGACTTCCAGCAGTAACTTCTTTCAAACACGTATCTCCAACTTCAGCAGCCGTTGGTCTTCCTCTTTCAGATAAGCTTAAGAAGGCTTGCTTCGTTGACGATATTGAGGGACTCGATGAGTCACCACTTGCGTGCGCTTATGCTCGCGCACGCGGCACAGACAGAATGTGCTCATTCGGTGACTGGGTAGCACTCTCAGATGTCTGCGACGTTACAACAGCAAACCTTATCAAGCGTGAAGTATCCGATGGTATTATCGCTCCTGGCTATGAGCCAGAAGCTCTTGAGATTTTAAAGAGCAAGAGAAACGGTAACTACAACATCGTTAAGATTGATCCAAACTATGTACCAGAGGTACAGGAGAAGAAGCAGGTATTTGGTATCACATTTGAGCAGGGCAGAAACAACTTCGAAATCAACGAAGCACTCCTTTCAAATGTTGTTACAAAGAATAAGGATTTACCAGAGTCAGCAAAGCGTGATCTTATCATCTCATTGATTACTCTTAAGTACACTCAGTCCAACTCAGTTTGCTTTGCAGTTGATGGACAGGCAATCGGTGTAGGTGCTGGTCAGCAGTCACGTGTACACTGCGTAAGACTTGCTGGTTCCAAGGCTGACACATGGTTCCTTCGCCAGTGCGACAAGGTACTAAACCTCCCATTCAAGGAGGATATAGGCCGTCCAGAACGTGATAACGTTATCGACGGATATATCAACCAGAATGAAGAGGATGTATGTGCCGATGGCAACTGGCAGAAGTATTTCACATCTCAGCCAGCAGTGCTCACAGAGGCTGACAAGCGTGCATACCTTGATTCAATGACAGGCGTTGCACTTGGTTCAGATGCATTCTTCCCATTTGCAGACAACATTGAACGCGCTAAAAAGAGCGGCGTTTCATATATTGCAGAGCCAGGCGGCTCAATTCGTGATGACCTTGTAATTGAAAAGGCAGACGAATACGGAATGTCAATGGCATTCACAGGAATGAGACTTTTCCATCACTAATTAGGAGGGTGCTTTATGCGCAAGCTAAGACCATTTAAGAAAGTTTTAGTAGTAGGCGGCGGTGGCCGTGAACATGCCATAATTACTAAACTCAAAGAGAACCCAGAGGTTGAGGAAATCTTTGCACTTCCTGGTAATGGTGGTATCGCAGCCGATGCAACTTGCGTTGACATCGCTGCAACAGATATAGATAAGATAGTTGAGTTTGCATATTTCAACGGCATCAACTTTGCAGTTGTAGCTCCTGATGATCCACTTGTTCTCGGCTGTGTTGACGCACTTGAGAACCACGGTATTCCATGCTTTGGTCCAAATGCCAATGCGGCAATCATTGAGGGATCTAAAATCTTCTC
>JAUNQL010000143.1:0-959 GCA_030536195.1 Clostridia bacterium
GTTGGAAGGTTGTTAATTCTCTTGAGGATGTCATAGAAGAAGATTGTGTAATCTGCTTTTGTCTCAAGAGTACCGCAGTAGCACATGTGGTCCTTAGACTCTGTTGGCATGTCATACCAAACGCCTGGCTTGAGGTCGAAGTCGCCCTCCCATGGCTGCCAGTTTTCACGTCTTGGAGCCTGCTCTGTTCTTGTGTTTACAAGACCATCGTTCTGCTGCCATGAAGCGTCAACCTCAGCATGATTTGCATCAGCAGGGTTGCCCTTGTACTTACCAACGATCTTAGCTGTTGGCTTCATGAATGGGATGCACTTCTTAAGTGGAACCCAGTTGCCCTCTGCATTCTGCTCTGTGCAGCATGCTGAGTAAGCGAAGTAATAGATGTTTTCAAATGCTTTCCAGTCTGCTGAACGCTCACGGAACTTGTGGATGTAAAGGTCATTGAGGCAGCAGTCCTCTGAATAGTAGTAACGCTTAGCATTCTTGAAGTCGAGGTGGAACTTGCTCCACTTTCTCTCCTCTGGTGCGCAACCAAGGCCCCATGATTCCATCTGAGGGTCATACCAATCACCAAATGGAATGCTGCCGAGACCAGCGAGGAATGCTACAAGTGCCTGAGCGATGTATGGAGCTGGCTTTTCGATAGCATAAAGGAATGAGATACCATCGTTAGCTGCAGCGAGTGTTGTGCATGAGTGGATCCAGTTCTCGTGACCACCCTTGAAGAACTCTGAAAGTTCCTCTTCTGGTGTGCCGTCTCTCTCCTCCTGAGAACCACGTACAACCATGTCTACAAAGAAACGTACTGTTGGACCACCGAATGAGTGACCAATTACGTTGATCTTCTTAATCTTGCCTTCGTCATCAAGCTCGCCCCAATCAGGAACCATAGCCTCATATGTACGGCCATAGCGAGCGTGGCCCATCTTTTCAGAGTGAACCTTACCATAGTCTACACG
>JAUNQL010000143.1:969-2977 GCA_030536195.1 Clostridia bacterium
AAGGTGTGTGCATCTCTGCACCATACTTAGCAAAAAGCTTTGGCATGCTCTGGTTATAGAAACCAAAGTATGGGCAATACTTAGAGATTTTTTCGTTGTCACCAAAACCAGCAAAGCCATGGAATACAACGTATGGGTAGTTATTAAGACCTACTAATTGATTATTCATGAATCAATCTCCTCCACTTAAAATAATGGACACATTATAACCCTTTTGTCCAAAAAAATCAAACACATTTGTATCAAAAATTCAAACAAAATCCCTGAGTCCTTGGAGCTTAAATGGCAACTCCATATGATTTGCTTCTAAGAGTTCTTTGTCATTTAAAATCTCATTAGTTGGACCATCCGCAACTACGACACCATCATGCATGAGGATTACCCTCTCACATGTATCGAGTATCATATCAAGGTCATGTGACGCAATTACTTTTGTAACATCAAGCTTATTTATAGCATTGATTACACGGCGTCGATTCTCTGGATCAAGAGCAATTGATGGCTCGTCCATCAAAATTACCTTTGGTCGCATTGCAAGGATAGTTGCAATTGCGGCCATTCTCTTCTCTCCGCCTGAGATTTTGTGATTGTATCTATCCTTGAGATATGTAAGGCCTAGTTCACCAAGGACCTCATCAACGCGTGCAGAGGCCTCCTCTTTGGTATGGCCATAGTTGAGTGGACCAAACATCATGTCCTCTGCAACAGTTGGCATAAACATCTGGTTATCGCTATCTTGGAAAACAAAACCAATTTTGCGACGAACCGCTGGCAAGGTCTCCTTGGAGACAGTCAAGTCCCCGACCTTGATTTCACCCTCATGTGGTAAAAGTCCTAGGAGGACTTTCATGAGTGTGGACTTGCCAGCGCCGTTGCAGCCGATGAGGCCAACGGACTCACCCTCTGCGATACTAAAGTTTATATCGGTTAAAACCGGAACATCCTTTTCGTATGAAAAAGATACATTTTTAAATTCAATCATTTCTTAACCTCCACACCATATCCGCGAAGCAACATACTATTATAAATTTCAGTTGCTTTATCCATTGAACGAAGTAGTAATTGTCCAAGGAATGAGCCCCAAGCCTTTGGCGCTATACCCTTTTGATTTGGTGCGCGCAAGTGATATGCATCAGTCATAATAGATATCTCGCGAACAAGTACGCCAAGATACCTGTAAGTTAAAAGAAGCATTGTAACAAGTGTCTTTGGAAAATGAACTTTACGCAAAGATACACACAGTTTATCAATTGGTGTTGTTGCCACAAAGATAAATGACATCATAAGTGACAATACACCCTTGAGCATCAGAGTGAACATTGAAACAAGTCCTACTGAGCCCTCAAAGATTGGATTAAAGATACCAACCATCAAGATAAATGGCATAATTACACGAAGCTTGTAGAAACAAGTCGTAATCTTGATACCAGCAATAATATAAATAACTATTGGTATCAATGCCATCAAAAGTAGTGGTACAAAAGCATATTTATCAAATGAAACTACACATACAATATAAACAATAGTAATAAGCAACTTCAAAAGAGGATTCAATTTATGAATTAAGCTATTACCCTCAGCAAGTTCCTCCATATCACTGATTTCATAGAGAGCTGATGCTGCACGATTCTTGTCCTTTGGTTTCCTAAGGATAGAAACAATAATAAAGAACAGAAGGATAATTCCAATACCCACTATGCCAGAGAAAACTGTGCCTAAAACAGTCTCGTTTTCCTTAAAAGCATAATCAGGTAAAAATGAGAGATTTTCCTGTATAACAGCAGCCTTAGAAGCAGCTGATGAAGTAACACCATAGTTCTCCTCATCAACCTGCATCTGCTCAAAAATAGACCATTCAAGTCCATCAGGATTGCTACTTGCCAACAGTGATAATCCGCCACCAATTGCCAAAGCTGCAACAAGTACAACAACAAGTGTTTTAACCAGTGGTAACCTATCAGCCTTCTTAGCATCAGGACAGTTCCACTTAGGTGCTGGCATCAAATCA
>JAUNQL010000144.1 GCA_030536195.1 Clostridia bacterium
TCAGATGTAAAGCCAAGAGGCATTGCCTTAAAGCCTTCCATACCAGCAAATGGACATGAATCATGATCCTTAAGCTCAAGGATGAATGCACCGTAGTTGTACTCAAAGATTTCTTCCATCGAGTAATTCTCGCCATAGTCAAAGCCTATGCCGTTGCCGATACACATCTTGTAAATTGCCTCAGCAATACCGCCGTAAGTTGGCGTGTATGCTGCAACAAAAGTACCATCGGCAATGAGCTTTGATACAGCTGCATAGAGAGTCTTAAGGCTCTCAATTTTAGGAACACCAAACTCATCATACTCTGGGCGTACGCAAGCAACTCTGTGGCCTGCTGCTTTGAAGTCGTTAGAGATGATTCGGTCAATTTTATCTGTAGTTACAGCAAATGAGCAGAGTGTTGGTGGTACATCAAGGTCCTCAAATGAACCTGACATTGAGTCCTTACCACCTATTGCTGCACAACCAAAGTCAAGCTGTGCCTTGAATGCACCAAGGAGTGCTGCAAGTGGCTTGCCCCAGCGCTCTGGTGCCTTATTTGGCTTTTCAAAGTACTCCTGGAATGTGAGGTATACATCCTCAAATGTTGCACCGTGTGCAATGAGTTTTGAGATTGACTCAACTACTGCAAGGTATGCACCGTGGAACTGGTCCTTCTCCATGATATATGGGTTGAAACCATAGGCCATGAGGGATGCTGTATCAGTGTCACCGTGTTCAACTGATACCTTGTTTACCATTGCCTGAACTGGTGTGCGCTGATACTTGCCACCAAATGGCATAAGCACGCCGCCTGCACCAATGGTTGAATCAAAGCGCTCAGAAAGGCCGCGCTTTGAGCAGACATTGAGGTCGCCTACAAGTGCCTTATATCCATCAACAAATGATGAAGGAATTTCCTTCTTGTATGCGCACTGTGCCTTGGTATGTACATCGATATGTTTCTCAGCACCATTAGAGTTTAAGAACTCACGGCTGATATTTACTACTGTATTGCCCTTCCAAGTCATTGTGAGGTATGGCTTTTCAGTTACAGTTGCAACAACTGTTGCCTCAAGGTTCTCGCTGTTAGCGATTTCGATAAACCTGTCAGCATCCTTTGCTTCAACTACTACTGCCATTCTCTCCTGTGACTCAGAGATTGCAAGTTCTGTGCCATCAAGGCCCTCATACTTCTTTGGAACCTTATCAAGGTCTATAAGGAGACCATCAGCAAGCTCGCCGATTGCAACAGATACACCACCTGCGCCAAAGTCGTTGCAACGTCTGATGAGACGTGACGCTTCAGCGTTTCTGAAGAGACGCTGAAGTTTGCGTTCTTCTGGTGCATTACCCTTCTGCACTTCGGCACCACAGGTGTCGAGTGAACTTAGGTTATGCGACTTAGAAGATCCTGTTGCGCCACCGCAACCGTCACGTCCAGTTCTACCACCAAGCAAAATTACAATATCACCTGGGTCTGGAACTTCACGACGTACGTTAGCGGCTGGTGTAGCAGCGATAACTGCACCAATCTCCATACGCTTTGCAGCGTAGCCATCATGATAGAGCTCATCAACCTGACCGGTTGCAAGGCCTATCTGGTTACCATATGAGCTATATCCATTAGCGGCAGTTGTTACAAGCTTACGCTGTGGCAACTTGCCCTTAAGTGTCTGAGAAAGAGGTCTTGTTGGGTCAGCAGCACCAGTGACACGCATAGCGCCGTATACGTATGAACGGCCTGAAAGTGGGTCACGGATTGCACCACCGATACAAGTAGCAGCACCACCAAATGGCTCAATCTCGGTTGGATGGTTGTGTGTCTCGTTCTTAAAGAGCAAGAGCCAATCCTCATCCACGCCATCGTGGTTGATTGTCATCTTAACTGTGCAGGCGTTGATCTCCTCTGACTCATCGAGCTTCTGGAGTTTGCCTTCACTCTTTAAAACCTTGGCAGCAAGTGTGCCTATGTCCATGAGGTTGATAGGCTTGGTCCTGCCAAGCTTCTCGCGAGATGCAATGTAGAGGTCATAAGCCTCTTGAATGAATGCGTCATCAAACTTAACGCTGTCAATTGTTGTGAGGAATGTTGTATGACGGCAGTGGTCAGACCAATATGTGTCAATCATACGGATTTCTGTAATAGTTGGATCCCTATCCTCTGATTTAAAGTAATCCTGGCAGAACTTGATGTCATCAAGGTCCATAGCAAGGCCCTTTTCAGATACAAATGCCGCAAGTTCCGAGTCAGAATAATTAATAAAACCAGTTAAAGTATCAACAGTTGTAGGCAGGTCCATCTGTGCCTTGAGTGTCTCTGGCAATTCAAGGCTTGCTACCCTTGCCTCTACAGGGTTTACAACGTACTTTTTGATTGCCTCGACGTCGCTATCGCTGACGTCGCCATAAACCAAATATACCTTGGCAGAGGCAACTGTTGGACGCTCACCCTTGGATACAAGCTGGATACACTCAGCAGCAGAGTTTGCGCGCTGGTCAAACTGACCAGGAAGGAACTCTACTGCGAATACTTTTGCACCGTCAGCTGGGATGTCGTCATAGACGTCATCAAGCTGTGGCTCAGAAAGTATAGTCTTAACCGCATAATCAAAGATGTCCTTTGAGAGGTCCTCAACGTCATATCTGTTGATTATGCGAAGACCAGTTACATTGCTCATACCGAGCAATGTATTTATCTCTGAAAGGAGCGCATTTGCCTCATGGCGAAGCGCTTCTTTCTTTTCTACATAAACTCTATATACCATTCTACTTACCTGCCTTTAAAGCTCTCTGACCGATGTCAGTTCTGTAATAAGCATTGTCAAAGTGGATAGTTTTAATTGCCGCATATGCTTTATCAATTGCTTCCTCAAGTGTTGGTGCAGTTCTTGTAGCAACAAGAACACGACCACCGTTTGTGAGGAGCTTGCCATCCTCAAGCTTTGCACCTGCGATAAAGACAT
>JAUNQL010000145.1 GCA_030536195.1 Clostridia bacterium
AAAAGTATTTCTCAGATCGTTTCGACTTTGATGAAGAGGACAACTTTGGCTTTGATATAGATGACTTTGAAGAGTATGGCAATGAAAATATTGTTCCTGGCGGAAGCAAGAACAATATCAGCGGCAACTATAAAGGCGTAAGTGATTTCAAAGTCGGTAAAATCGACCGTGACAAGAACACTTATAAATCAGAATTCAACGGTCTTAATTTCCAACTTCCAACTGGTTATGAGATCTACTCTGAAAAGAAACTTACAAACCTCTATGACAAGCAGTATGTACCAGCAGGACTTGTTGAAAGCAAGCTCTATCTCTACGATATCTACGCTGAAAACAACTTAAATGGTGCAACATTCTACATCTCATACTTCAACAAGGATTACTTCTATGATGATTATGAGGATTTAAATGAGTTCATAGATGAAATTAAGGACGCTAGTGAGGACTATGAGGACTACGGCTACGACGTATCGTTTGCCGATGACTCAGAGATTACTCTTGGTGACGCTGAGTATAAGATGATTGCAGCAAGGATCACAGGCGAGGCAGGTAAGGACTATTACCAGTATGACTTTGTCCGCGAAGTAAATGGCTACTTTGTTCAGATTAGCCTCTTTGCTGAGAGCCTTGATGACGTAGGCGATATCATTGATGTAATTAATGCGAAAGGATAAAACCCATGCGAGGAGATTTAAACGATCAATTCCAGCGTGCCCAAACAGCATCTGGTGAGGATAACTCACAGAAGATTATTGTTGGTGCGGCAATATTTTTGGCCTTTGTATTTTTAGCAATGGTCATTGCTGGTCTTGTCTTCTTTGTTAAGACAGTTGATAAATTTGTTGAGGCAGAGCCAGAGACACATATCAATCGCGAACTTGTAACTCAGGTTAACGAGCTCAATCAACAGCTCTATCCTGATGTCAACACCAATAGTGGTAGCTCCAACTTCCAGTACGGAACAGTAGAAGGTACCAACTACTACAGCGAGTTCTCTGGTATCAAGTTTACCCCAACGTCTGATTGGGTGCTGACAAGCTATGCTGAGAGCCTTGCTTCATCCTCTCCAAAGGATTTGACAGCTTCCAGTGGTAATCTCTCATCAAGCGTAATCATCCAGTACGAGAGCATGAAAAATTATGGCTACTCCAGTATTGATGATGCGATTGCATCAGCAAAGACAATTGCTGAGCAGCAAAACAACAGAATTATTGATAGTAAAGCTCAGACTAAATGGGGCGGCAACAAGTTTGAGGGAATTATTTATGAGAAGAATTTCTCAGGTTACCTCACATATTATGAGGTACTCTGTACTCAAATTAATGGCTATTGCCTCAAGATAACAATCTCTGCAGGTTCTGAGCAGGACCTCTCAATTGTTAGAGCATACTTTAAGTAAAACAAAACCCTCCGAGTGTTACTCGGAGGGTTCTCTTATTCTTTATCTTCGTCCTTGGACTTCTTTTTCTTCTTCTCTGGTTCGCTTTCAAGGCTTTTGAGCACTGTGTCTGCAACTATGATACCAGAGTTTGAAAGGGCAGTGGAGCGAATAGCAATAATCGCTCTGCGTGTACGCTCGTCACTGTTTGATACATCTGAGAGTTCCTTGAGCCTGTCGGCAGCAGCGATAAAGCTCTGCTCATAAGTATCAATAAATGTATCAAGAAGCTCGCTGATTGGCATAACCTCAAGCATTGACTTGATAAATGTATCGATAACAGGAATAGGGAGCGACTGCTTCATTATGCAGATGATAATGAGGTGAGCTATGTGCTCCTTGCCATATTTCTTTTTAACAGGGGCAGGCATGTATTCCTTCTTAACGTAGTTGTTGACCATTGATGAAGTAATCAACGCATCCTCGTCGGAACCTGTTGCCTTATCAAGATTAACTCTGCAGAGGTACTTGTCCATCAAAACGAGTACTTGGTCCATGTAGAGGTCAAGTTCTGGAAGGTCCTTCCAACGTGGGAACTTGACGTCTGTAAGATTGTCAAAGACAGAGTTTACATCAAAGTTTTCGTTCATAATATCACCCAAAGGTATTTTAACAGAGTGTAATCTAGTTTTCAATACGAGATTATCTATTTCAAGTGTTTTTGCTTGTTTAAAGCATACAAATATAGTAAAATGAAAGTGTATTAAGTTCAGTCTAGAAGGAGGTTTCTAATATGGCTGATGATAACAAGGCTTTTGATGTTGAATCAAAGGAACTCATTCCAGTTGAGACAACACCAGTACCAATTGGTCCACAGAAGACCAGAAAAGAAAAGCGCGAGGAGAAGCGCAAGGTTGGCAAGGTAATGTCAACAGGCGCATTCGTCGGCACTTTTGTATTACTCCTAATTCCAGGCGTCAACATCTTACTCATCATACTTTGGGCAATTGGCGCTGCTAAGAACCGCAACAAAGTTAACCTTTCACGAGGACTTATTATTTTCTTCCTTATCGAAGTATTGCTCGCACTCGTACTCGCAGGCGTTGGATACATCGTTGCTGATCAAAAGCAGGATCAGGTACTCAAGTATCTCGACACCAAGTCAGGTGGCGTGGTTTCATACTTTGAAATCAAGGACTACAAGGACTTCACAAAACTCTCCAAGCTCTCAAAGTACCTTGTTGAGAAGGAGAAACCTGAGGACAAGGAAGCCGCAGAGGAAGAGGAAGAAGTAGTAATTCCAAAAGTATGCTATGCATACAACCCAGAGGGAATTGCTTCCCTTGAGGAGTTTGAGGAACTTTACGAGGCTCAGTTTGCAGAGCCTGAGGATGAGGACCTCGACGCTGAACCTGTCGATGAGACAGAGGAAGATGCAGGCTACGAGGAAGGCAGTCTCTTCGCCATTCTTGACGCTGCAAACGTTGACGTAGAGAACTCACAGTATATCTACATCATCCTTGACAACAAGAAGGACTCTTCCGTTATCGTATTTGAT
>JAUNQL010000146.1 GCA_030536195.1 Clostridia bacterium
TCATTACTCTAGGACCCGTTGGTATAAGAAATCTGTTATGACAGTAACCAACGTGCCAATGATGAATCCAGATATCGTAACTGGTATCTCGATGATGCTTCTTTTTGTATTTGTTGGTACTATTCTCAAGATATCTGGTGTTCTTGGTTTTGCGACAATGCTTCTTGCGCATATTACCTTTGAACTACCTTATGTAATCCTCAATATCCTTCCAAGATTTAAGTCTATGGATAGGTATTTAACCGAGGCTGCCTGTGATCTTGGCTGTACGCCTGTACAAGCCTTTTTCAAGGTTACATTGCCTTACATCAAGTCCGAGATACTCGCGGCCTTTATCATGGCGTTTACGCTCTCTCTTGATGACTTCGTAATTTCTTATTTTGTAAGTGGCCCACAGTTCCAGACACTTCCAATTAGGATTTACTCAATGACTAAAAAGCGTGTAACACCAGATATGTATGCTCTTTCAGCTATTATCTTTGTTACAGTGCTCTTGCTCCTTATCCTCACAAATGTTGCGCAGGACAGCGACAAGCGCAAAAAGCGCAAGGCTGTTACGGCGACTGCCGGCAACGCATTGCCAAAAATTGTAATCGCAATTTTTGTTGTAATGCTTATGGTTTCAGTCTTGGTAGTTCCAGCTTGCGCTACAAGCCTTGACGAGTATAAAATCGACAAGGCATATTACGCTAACAATCCTTATAAGGGCACAACACTCAACGTCTATAACTGGGGTGAGTACATCTCAGATGGTGCAGAGGATACCCTTGATGTAAACGCGTACTTTGAGGAACTCACTGGCATTAAAGTTAACTACACAAACTTTGATAGCAATGAGGATATGTATGCAAAAATTAAGTCCGGTGGTGCTAACTACGACGTAATTATCCCATCAGACTATATGATTGAGCGTATGATAGAGGAGGAGCTCCTCTTAAAGCTTGATATGAAAAACATACCAAACTTTAAGTATGTTGATGACAAGTACAAGGGCCTCTATTTTGATGTATCAAACGAGTACACAGTTGCCTACAACGTAGGCTACGTTGGTATCGTTTACAACACCAAAATGGTAGAGGAGGAGCCGGACAGCTGGTCTGTGCTCTGGGACAGCAGATATGCTGGACAGATCCTTATGTTCAACAACCCACGTGACGGCTTCGCCATTGCTCAGTCGCTCCTTGGTCAGGACTACAACTCCACCAATCCATCGGATTGGGCCATGGCTTATGACAAGCTCCTTGAGCAAAAGTCAGTTGTTCGTTCATACGTAATGGATGAGGTGTTTAACATCATGGAGAGCGGCGCCGCTGCAGTTGCGCCGTACTATATCGGTGACATCGTCACTATGATGGACAACAACGAGGACCTTGCCGTTGCCTATCCAAAGGAAGGCGCTAACGTCTTCGTTGACTCGATGTGCATCCCAATCACGGCGCAGAACAAGGGCGCCGCAGAGCTCTACATCAACTTCATGCAAGAGCCAGAGGTTGCTCTTGCTAACGCTGAGTACATCTGCTATGCGACTCCAAACGTAATCGTTCGTGACCTTGATGAATACAGTCTCCAAGGTGATGAGATCATCTATCCAGATGATTCGCTCGTTGAGAACTATCAGTACTTCCACAATATGCCATCTGAGGTTCAGTCACTTATGAGCAACTACTGGTCCGACCTCAAAGTTGATGGTAATTCCAACGTTTCAACTTACATCGGACTTGGTGTATTCGTAGTACTGTTTTCTGCTTACGGTGTATACAGAGTTGTTAAACGCAAACGCCGTGAACAGTATTATGATTAATTTTTAGAATTAATTATAATTAAAAGAGAAAAAGTTGTTGACAAGGCATATTGCCTTTGTTATAATTTCTAATGTTGCGTGAGGGGAATACTCCGCGCGTGGCATGCGAGAGTGGCGGAATCGGCAGACGCGCACGTTTGAGGGGCGTGTGGGGCGACTCGTACGGGTTCAAGTCCCGTCTCTCGCACCAGAGACCAAGTCGTATGACTTGGTCTTTTTTTTGTTACAAATAAGTGATATAATACTTTTGATTTGAGGTGATATCATGTCAAAAGTAAAAAAAGCACTCAAAATTGTTCTTATAATTTTGCTCGTAATCATCCTAGTTGCTTTGGCCTATGTTGCCTATGTCTTTATTGATTATGACAGGATAGAGGACAACCAAAAGCTCACAATTAACGACAATATCGGTACAACCTGTGAGGTTGGCACCGAGTACAAGATTACAGCTTATAATGTTGGTTTTGGCGCCTACAGGGCTGATTTTGGATTCTTTATGGACGGTGGTAAGGAAAGCCGTGCCAAGAGCGCTGAGTCAGTAAATGAGGCATTTGATGGTATCACAGCGGTTATCAAGGAACAGGATCCAGATTTTATGATGTTCGAAGAGGTTGACGTTGACGCTGACCGCTCTTGGCACATCAATCAGAAGGAGATACTTGAAAACGCATTCACGGGCTATGATTCAGCCTTTGGTATCAACTACGACAGTGCATTTTTGATGTACCCAGTATTCAAGCCACACGGCAAATCGCTCTCAGGTATCGCAACTTTCTCAAGGTTCAATATGACATCTTCGCTTCGCCGCAGTCTCCCAATTGAGACTAGCGCTCGCAAGATAGTTGACCTTGACCGTTGCTACACGGTTTCCCGTGTACCTACAAGCGATGGCAATGAGCTTGTACTCTACACAGTACACCTTTCAGCTTACACATCAGACGGCTCTGTTGCTACCAAGCAACTTAAGATGCTCCTCACTGACATGCAAGGGGAGTATGACAAGGGCAATTACTGCATCGCAGGCGGTGATTTTAACAAGGACCTCCTTGGCGATGGCAAGGTAACATCTGCTGATATCTTTGGAGTAGATGATGGCGGTTACACA